>JAKFYL010000399.1 GCA_021730845.1 Planctomycetota bacterium
GCGCCTGGGGCCCGCCCAAGCGGCGGCGGGCCAAGCATCCCCCTGCCGGGCGCTTGGGCGGGCCCCAGGCGCGGGCCTGTTCCTGATTTTAGAACCGATTTGCGGCACTTGTGCTGCTTTCCTTGGGGAAACTTCGAGCGCCCCGCCACCCCCACTACGACCGTTCGGCCCTAGGGCCTGGCTCCACATTCGGATCGGCATCCAGGCCGCTGCTACGGCCCGCGGCGGCGTCCAAGTCGGAGTTGGGGCCGGCATCGGCGACGGCTTTCGCGCCCAGACCATACTTGTCGAGCTTGCGCTGGAAGGCGAAACGGCTGATGCCCAAGGCGGCTGCGGCCTTGCTCTTGTTGCCACCCGCGGCATCCAAGGCGTGCAGGATCGAACTGCGCTCCAGCTCCGCGACGGCGTCGCGAATGGTCGTACCGTCGGCATTCGCGCCGCCAGGCTTGTCGGCAACACTGCGACCGGGCCGGCGCTCGATCACGCTGCCCGAGAGGTGTTCCAGGCGCACGTGCTCCTCGGCCAGCACGACCAGACGGCGCATCTCGTTTTCGAGCTCGCGCACGTTGCCCGGCCACTCGTACTCCATCAATGCGGCCAGGGCTTCGCGCGAGAGAATCGGCGCCGGTTTGGCCGCGTCGCGCGCCGCGCGCGCCAGCAACGATTCTGCTAGCAGCACAATGTCCTCGCGCCGCTGGCGCAGCGGCGGCAACTCGACCGAGAGCACGTGAATGCGGTAGTAGAGGTCCTCGCGAAACGTGCCCGCCCGAACCAGGTCTTGCAAGTTTTGGTGGCTGGCTGCGATCACGCGCACGTTGACGTGCACGCGCTCCTCCGAGCCGACCGCGCGCACCTCGCCTTCTTGCAGCACACGCAGCAGCTTCTTTTGCATCTCCTGGCTCATGTCGCCGATCTCGTCCAAGAAAAGCGTGCCGCCGTCCGCCTGCTCGATCAGCCCTTTCTTGGCTCGATGCGCCCCGGTGAAAGCCCCGCGCGCGTGCCCGAAGAGTTCGCTCTCGAGCAGCGAGTCCGGCAGCGCGGCACAGTTCTCGGACACGAAGGCTTGGGCCTTGCGCGGGCCGTTGAAATGGATGGCGCGCGCAATCAGCTCTTTGCCCGTGCCGCTTTCGCCGTGGATCAACACCGGCAGGTCGCTCTCGGTGATGCGATCGAGCTGCTGAAAGACGCGCCGCATGAGCGCGCTGGCGCCGACGATCGCGGAGTAGTCGTAGCGCCCACGCTCGCGGCCCAATTCGGCGCGCACCACGGCCAATTCCGTGTCGCGATCGCGCACCTTGCGCCCCAAATGCTCGTTCAGGAGCTCGATCTTGCGCGCTTGCAGGGCCAATTGATCGCCGCGCTCGCGCAGCTCGCGCAAGCGCTTGGCATTGCGCAGAGCGATCGCCGCCTGATCGGCGAGCAGTTCGATCCATTCCAAGTCTTCGCGCGAAAAGGCGGCCGCGCTCAGGCGGTGATCGATGTACAGGACTCCTAGGGGCCGCGCCGTGGGCAAGGTGGAAATCAGCAAAGGCACGCACAGCACCGAACGCAAGCGCAGATCGTCGACGCTGGCCATGGCCACGAAGCGCGGGTCGCTGGCTGCATCCAAGGCCAGCAAGCCCTGGCGCGATTCCAGCACCGACTTGGCGATCCCCATGGATAGGCGCGTGGCGGGCACGGGAATGTCCTCGCGGTCATAGCTGCGAGCCAGCCGCACCGAGAGCCCAGAGAGTTCCAAATTCGATTTGTGCGGGCTCGGGAGGCCGTCGTCGCCCAGCGCTTCCTCCGAGAGCAACAGAAATCCGCGCTCGCCGCGCACCAGCGCAATGGCGCTGTCGACCAACAGGCGCAGCAAGTTGCCCAATTCGGTTTCGCGCGCGAGTTCGCGCGTCAGGCGCGCGAACACGCGCAAGTTCTCGCGCTCCCGAGAGCCTTCCGCGGTCAGCGTTTGGAAACCGACTTCCGGTCCGCCCGCGCTAAGGCCTTCCAGGCCTGGCTCCTCGATTTGCACCTCGAGTTCGATCTTGCCGATGCGCAAGCGGTCGCCGACTTCCAAGCGGCGATGAGCGATGCGCTCGTCGTTGACCAGCGTGCCGTTGGATGACCCCAGGTCGGTGACCCACACGCCGCCGTCGTTGTGCTCCAAGTGGCAGTGATGGCGCGAGACCAGATGGCCCGCCAGGCGGATGTCGTTGTCCACCGCGCGACCGATGCGCACCTGGGCGCGCGGGAATTCCAGTGCGGTTCGCTGTCCGTCCTCGACGACGACGACCTTGATGGTGTGCACGTGTCAGTCTGTTGGTGGTGGCTTGGCGGGCTGGACTTCGGAAGCGGAGCGTGCGATTTCGCACACCAAGGACTTCATAGCTCGCCCCCTGCTGTTCGGTTACGCACGGCCTCTGAAAAAGTCCCATCCCGCGAACCGATCACGGACGTTAAGCCCATTGTTTTCAAATAGTTACGGCTCGCGATCTTCCCTGGGCAGGCCCTTCGGTGCTGGCGTCGAGCTAGCCGGCTCAGGCGTCTGCTCGAGCGCTCGCGTCTAAACTGGGGGAGGCCCCGCAGGGCTGGCGCGCTTCTTGTTGCAACGGGAAGCGCGCCTTCTTCTCCCGCTTTCCAGGAGTGCTGCCATGAGACTTTCCATTGTTTCCCTCGCGCCCATGATCCCGTTGTCGCTGCTCCCTTGCTCCCTCGCGTCCGCGCAGAACCCAACCATTGTCGTTGCGAAGACTAATACAGCGAACGCTTTGACCACGGCGCTGGGAGTACAAGCCACGGCATCGAACGCGCCCGGATTGCCGTTCATGCGGCTGCCGAATCACCCTTCCGTCGTGTTGCAAGACGTCTCGGTCGCGGGCCAATACCAAGTTCAGTACACCGTCGATGTCACGAATTCGAACGCAACACCGGCGAGCGGCAGCTTTGCGTCGACTGTCAATTGGTGGTGCACGCAAGGACTCAACTGGGGGCCTTCGGACGGCTACAACACCGGCTGGGAAAATGCATTCACCGTTCCCGCCAGCCAAAGCGCAACGCCGGTGCATGTGTGGTCGGAAAACCCCAATGGGCACTACACCCCCTCGAGCCCGCAATGGCCTTTCGTTCTGAACAGTTGCGTGGGCTCAGGGTTGATCGACTTCAAGTCGACATCGATCGGCGCGATGCCTTCGGTGAACGTGCCTCCCGGCGCCGTGCTCAACTCGCTTCAGGTGCACGCCACCTCGACGCTGAGTCTCACTATGAGTGCCACGCTACTGGCGGCCAGCAACGTGACCTCGTACTGCACGGCGCTGGCCGGTGCGACCGGTGTGCCTTCGACGTTGGAAGCCTACGGCGCACCAGTCAGCGGCCAGCCCGCCTTCGTGATTCGCATCAAGGATGTGCCGCCCGCGAGCCCGACGATGCTCGTAGTCGCCACCGGCCAAGCAAACCAACCCTTTGGCACGTTCTTCGCCTGCCTGAGCGGCGCGCGCCTATACAGCAGCCCGATCGTCGTGCCCGGAATCTCAGGGACCCACGATTTCAACGTGAACCTGCGAGAAGCCATGCCGGGCACGACCGTGTACGCCCAAGCGTTCCTGCGCGAAGGTGGCCTGGGCACCACGCTCTCCACGCAAGGCCTCGCGATCGCGGTCCTGCCCTAGGCGCGTTCCACTCCAGAGTGAGGTTCCTGCCCTCGGCAAGGGGAATCGTCACGGCGCCAGGCAATGCCTCAAGCGACCGCGATTGATCGACTCGGCCCAGGGTCAATCGATGAAGCGGTCCTAGAGAGGGCTTCGTACCGCGTTGCTTGGGCGAGCCGCAGGACTAGGGACATCGTTAACCCCTGCGTCACCTCATTTACCCGGCTGGGACGCGATTCCATGGAACTTCCATGCCTACACTTCGACTTCCGACGATCGCATTTCTTCGCTGTCGCAGTGCGCGACCCTTGTCCGCATGGGCGGCATTGGTCCTATGTTTGGGATCCTGGCGCTCACCCACCCAAAGGCAGGGAGCCCGCGACCTTGGGTGCATTCTCGATCCCGTCGAGTCCAAGATCGAGGGACAGACCGAGCCGAACCAAGACCAGATGCAATCGGCCGTCTTGACGGGCTGTGTGGTCGATCCGTTCGATCGCCCTGTCGAAGGGGCCGTTGTCGTGAGCGATGCGGGTGGCAGCGCTGCCACCCAGGTTGACGGCTGCTTTCGCCTCCGTGTGCCTGCTGCTGTCGGCGTCACCATGATTCGGGTGACAGCCTTGGCGTCGGTGAACGGCTCGACGCGGAATCGCACGGTCGTGGTTCCCAATCCGCTTCCCGGGGAAACGAACCTGGGCTCCCTGAGCCTGGAGGATTCTGGCGCATGTCAACCGCAGTGGCTTCCGGCGTTCGGCGGTCACGCTGGACCGAGTTCGACGGTCTTTGCTCTCGCCGTTTTCGACGATGGCACCGGTCCCGCCGTTTACGCGGGCGGATTTTTCGAGCACGCCGCCAGTCAGCCGGCCAAGTTCGTTGCCAAGTGGGATGGAACGAGTTGGTCCGCCGTAGGTCCGCCGAATGGTCTGTCCGGCTTCAACGGTGTTCGCGCACTAGCAACCTTCGACGATGGAACGGGAGAAGCGCTGTACGCAGGGGGCGACTTCTACTTTACCGGTCAAGTCAATGCACGACGCAACATAGCGAAATGGGATGGTTCGCGGTGGTCCACGGTAGGGAACGGTGTGGATGGAACCGTCCATGCGCTGCACGTGTTCGATGACGGCAGCGGTCCAGCGCTGTTCGTTGGCGGCGAATTCCAGAAGGCTGATGGGCTACTGGTAAATCACATTGCCAAATGGAACGGGGTCCAGTGGTCGTCGCTCGGGGCCGGGACGAACGGCTTGGTAACCTCGCTGTGTACCTACGACGACGGCTGGTGGCCGGCGCTTTACGTCGGCGGAGGGTTCTATACGGCGGGGGGAACTTCCGCCAAGCTGGTGGCGAAATGGGACGGTTCATGGTGGAGCTTGGGGAGTGGGCTCAAGGGGTCATCGCCTGGCGACGACCGGGTTAGCTCACTGGCCGTTTTTGATGACGGGAATGGTCCGAAGCTCTTTGCCGGGGGGCGCTTCCATGTTGCAGGCAGTGTGCCGGCCAAGCAGATCGCGGCATGGAATGGCGTCAATTGGTCACCGGTAGGTCCAGGATTTCCTGCCGTTAGCGACTACGTGGCCTCACTCGCAACGCTGGACGATGGTTTCGGACCCGCGCTCTATGCGGGCGGTACGTTTGAGGTCGCAGGCAATCAGCCGGCCGATGGACTTGCGCGGTGGGACGGCGCGAAGTGGGACACAGTTGGGGAAGGCTTCTCCGGCCTAGTCATGGCGGGCGTGGAGTACGAATACGAAGGCAAAGGCGTACTGTGTTTCGGTGGACTCCTCAGCTATGCCGGAAGGCAGAGCACGCGCGGACTCGGCATCTGGGATGGCGGTACGTGGATTGTCAAACCAACGGGTCCCAACCACGACGTCCGCTCGCTAGCCGTCTTCGACGACGGTACGGGACCGGCGCTGTATGCAGCTGGACTGTTCAACTGGATTGCTGGCAAAGCCGTGAACCACTTCGCAAAGTGGGATGGGAACGATTGGATTCCCATCCAACCTGCGTTTACCCAATCGTATGCCACACCGGTGGCCATGCGGGCTCTTGACGATGGAAGCGGACCCGCACTGTACATGGGTGGCCCGTTCATCCAGGCCGGAAACGTCGGCGCCAGCAACGTGGTCAAATGGGATGGGACCACCTGGAGTCCGCTTGGACTCGGCGTGGAAGGTGGTTCGGTCTTTTCATTGGCGATGTTTGATATTGGCAGCGGCCCCGAAGTCATCGCTGGCGGCGACTTTTCCTCAGCGGGAGGTCGACCGGCAGAGGCCATCGCCAAGTGGAATGGAACCGAATGGTCCGCACTTGGCGCGGGCCTGGGAACTACGTTTGGGCAGGCCAGGGTACTCGCACTGGAAGCGTTCGACGATGGCAGCGGATCGGCGCTCTACGCAGGAGGGACATTCACGACTGCCGGATCCGTCAGTGCGAATTCGATAGCGAAATGGAATGGCACAACGTGGTCAGCACTAGGGGCTGGCATTCCGGGAATGGTGAACGCCCTGGCCGTTTTCGACGATGGCAGCGGGCCTGCACTGTTTGCAGCCGGGCATTTTCGGTCGGCAGGCAACATCGCAGCCTCCAATATCGCCAAGTGGGACGGATCAAACTGGTCAGCACTGCCGGGCGACTTCTTGCAGCGAGCCAGAGATACGTACATCCAACAACTCATTGTCTTCGACGATGGGCATGGTCCCGCACTCTTCGCCGCAGGGAAGTATTCCCTTTACGAAACGACAAAGGCCCAACTCCTGCTCTCCAAGTGGGACGGCCAAGTCTGGACGCACTTCCCCAGCCGCCCCTTCGAATATGCCAACACTACCATTCAGGCCGTGGCTTCGTTCGACTCCGGAATTGGGCCACGTCTATACCTTGGTGGGAGTTTCGTCGCGAGCCCTTCGGCGGACGGCTACTTGACTGCCTTTGGTTGCCCGGTGACGAGTGCTGGCAACACTTACTGCACTCCGGGAACGTCCGCAAACGCCTGCGTGCCGGTCATTGCAGCGCTGGGGAACGCGAGCGCCAGCTCGGGCACTGGCTTTTCCATCAGCGTCTCTGGCGCCGATGGCAATCGGCCTGGACTCCTGTTCTACGGTGTCGGAGGGGCGCAGTCTCTGCCCTGGACGGCTGGAGGTTCCAGCAAACTGTGCATCCTGCCTCCGATGCAGCGCATGCGCTTGCAGCAAACGGGCGGGACGGTCGGATCCTGCGACGGCTTTCTTTCGCAAGACTGGAACGCGTTCATCCAGAGCACTGCGGGATCTCTCGGCCATCCGTTCTTGGGTGGCGAACGAGTCCGTGTGCAAGCCTGGATCCATGACCCCGGAGTGCCCGGTGAGTCAGTCGTGAGCAACGGACTCGTATTCATCGTCGAGCCCTGACGAAACAGGTTGCCCAGCACCTTCTGATGACCGGGGCGCCGATTTCGCCAAACGAGCCTGGAGTAAGCGACACATGAAATGCCCATACAAGTAACGATCGGTTTCACACGTCCTAGCCCACGATCGCTGGGCCACTCCTGCGGCGCAGCGATGGCCGTATTCGCGCTAGCGTTCCTCAGAAATGACGTTGGCGCACAAGAACCGTCGCCGTTTGATACGCTTGGGATTGTTGCAGAAGTTGACTTGTTGGGATGTGATGCAGAATTTCGGTTTGGGCTCTAGCGCCCGCGGTCCACGCCTAGGAGCCGCCCAACGCCATGTTTGGCACGGGTGCCGACGATGGCCGGAGATATCACGCTGCGCACGCAGCTCCTGAGCTTCTCGAGCAACAAACGCCTTCTGCGCCGAGACACCGACACCGATCCGCTCGAGCCCGAAGCGCCGACTTCACGCGTTGATCCCCGCTTCCTGCTCGCTTGGAAGTACTTCCCCCGCCACTACCAGGTCTGACCGAGGCGGAGCCGAGAAGATCCGTCCCCCTGGCGCTCCAGTCGCGCTACCCTGGCCTAAGGAGGAAACTCGATGAACCCCTTCGTCTTTGTGATCGCGCTCGCGTTGGCCCCGAACGTCGCCGGCGATCTCGACAGCGACCGCGACGGCCTGAGCGATTTCCACGAGCTGTACAAGCACCTCACCGATCCCAAGAAGGCCGATAGCGACGGCGACGGCACGCCCGACGGCGATTGGCTCGAACGGCGCGAATTCGCCTACACAGTGCGCGCTGTCGTGCAAGTCTTGAAGCCTGTCACGCTCGAGCACCTGACCGACGACCACCAGGACGCGCGTCTGCTAGACGAGAGCGACACGCACGCCGAGCTCGAGGTGATCCTCTATCCCTTCGGCACGGCGCACGAACAGATCGCAGACGACGACGGTTGGCGCAAACCCGCGCGCGAGCTCAAGCCCTGGCTCGATCCCGGGCCGACCTCGGACTGGACGCCGGAACTGCGCAAGCGCATCACCGCCGACCTCGCGCAGGACGGCATCGACCTCGCCAAGCTCTCCGATCGCGAAGCCGCCCTGCAAGTCTCCAAGTGGCTGATGGGCCTCGCCCAGTTCCACGACGGATTCACGAGCTTCTTGACGGCTTTCGACGAGCACGGCAAGCCCTTTGTGCCTGACGAACTGCGCGGTTCGGTCGAGGCCAACATGGGGCGCGGCGTGGCGCTCGAAGAACTGTGGCAGCGCGAGGTCTCGGCCGCGGGCATGTACGAGCACCGCACACGCGGGAGTTGCACCTCGTCGGCCATCTACCTTTCCGGCTGCTTGCGCGCCGCGGGCATCCCCACGCGCACGCTGCTGTGCATCCCGCTGGTCGACGCCAACGACGAGCGCGAGCGCAAGCTCGTGCAGCTGGGCCTCTCCCATCCGCGCGTGCGTTCGATCGCTGCGGCGGCCGCCGCGGCCGGCATCGGCGCCTGGACCTCGCACACGTTCAACGAAGTCTGGGTCGGCGGGCGCTGGAGGCGTCTGAATTACACGCGGCTCGGCCAGCCGATCCTCGATCGCGAAACGCTGGGCTTGATGATCCACATCGCCACATTCCGCGACTGGGCCGACGCGCGCATGCCGCTGACGGTCGGCATGCGCCAGAAATTGAACCGCTACGACGATTTGTTCGGCGGGCCGAATCCTTACTCGACCATCGCGCTTCGCGATCAGGTCGGAGTGCACTGCGTGAACCTGCCCGCCGAGAAGGGCAGAGCCAGCCTGCAGGTCGACGAGCTGCGCTGGACCGACGACAAGCACCTGCCCGGCGACATCGTCGAGAGCTGCGCACAGAAGGGGCGTTTCGGACTGATCGCGGTGTTTGGTAACCCGGGCGGCTCTGAAGAATTGATTGCCTTTCTGGGGAGCGCGGATCCGACAGTCACGCTCGAGGCCGAAGGCCGAGCCGCGATCGCCACTCGACTCGACGTGGGCTGCTGGTGGCTCAAGGACGATCGCGCTTATGTTTACCTGCCCATCGGCCCGTCCGAACACGAAGCCCTGGCCCCAGGAGTGAAGTACAAAGCGCGTGCGAACAACGCCAACGCCGGTTTCACACTAAAGCTAGAGCTCGACGTGACCCGGCCGCAGCGCCGGCCGAAGGGCTAACCGAACCGAGGCGTTTCGTGGGGTAGTGACTTGGCACGCGCGCTTGATAGGCTGATTGCTTGCCCCCCCATGTGTTGGAGTACGCCCAGCACCGAAAAGAACCCCGGCCTTGGAACCGATCATGGATGCGAAGTCTTGGTACGCGGGCGGATTGCGATTCAAATGCACGTCCTGCGGCGCGTGCTGCAAGAACCACGGTGACTACACCTTCGTGTACTTGACCGAGCGGGAACTCGAGGCCATTCCCAAGTTCCTGGGGATGTCTCGGCGCGAGTTTCTGGCCAAGTACGCCACCAAGGAGCCGGGGCACTGGCCGACGCTGCGCATGGACCAACCGGCCTGCCCGTTCCTCAAGGAGGACAACTTGTGCGCGATCTACCCGGTACGGCCCAAGCAGTGCGCGACCTGGCCGTTTTGGGAAGAAAACCTGGTCGAGGCGACCTGGAAGGGCTCGGTGACCGAGTGCTGCCCGGGTATCGGCAAGGGCGAGCTGGTGCCGGCGGAAGAAGTCGACCGCATTGCCCGCGAGACCGAGGAGTGGTTCGAGGGCTAGCGCGGAAAAAAAACTTCGGGGAGCGCTCGGACCTGGTGCACTTGGCCCTAACGAGAGAGGTCGGGGGCGCGGGTGCATGGAGTGTCTGTGTGCGCGCGGTCTCGATGCCTGGGGACAATAGAGGCCAAGTCAAGCTTGGCACCCACGGCACTCGCGCCCACTTGCCTCAATCAGGGGAACTCGACCGAGTTCCCCAAAGATGTGACTGCTATCAACCTGAGCCCGGGGAGAGCTCAACCAAAATGAAGAACTCGCATTTCTTCGCAATGTTCCTGCTCGCGCTTCCGTCCCTCGCATCCGAACCGTGCATCGAGGACGGGAAGATCAGCAAAGTGGAATTCGACCGGCCTCCGCTCGGCGAAGCCGGCGACCCGACGACCGCGGAGTGGGCCGGCGGCGGCGGCGGCAAGCCGAAGGGAGAAGACCTCGACCCGCTCGAGAATGACAAGCTGGGCAATGGTGTACCGGGCAGCCCGCCGGATACCGCAACAATCGAAGTCGAAAACAAAGACGGCAGCCTCTCCGGGCCCAATGGCAAGGTGGCCAACGGAGGGCTGGACGGCGACTGCATCGAGGTGCGGATGATCTGGGCCTACTGGTACAAGACCACGCTTCAAATCTGCTGGAAGACGGACCACACGAGCGAATGCAAGACGACCGCGCATTGGCAAACGGCGGTTAAGTCCTCAGGGGTCAAGGAAGTCTGCCCCGGCGAGCCGCGAACAGGGGAATAGGATTCCAAAGTGAATTCCGCACGTTGGGCGCTTTCGGCAGCAGCCTTGGCGATTATGGCCTTGGCTGCGGCCTGGCTATTTGCCTCGTTGGACGGCGCAGTCCGCCCGCCCGATGTGGCGCCGGGCCGCGCCCCCATGCAAGCGCCTACTTCCGAACCGGAGCCGAGTTCCGACATCGCGC
>JAKFYL010000420.1 GCA_021730845.1 Planctomycetota bacterium
CCTGCGAACCAATGGCGTCATAGCGCGCGATCCAGATGTCCGACCCGCCCGGATTCACGACCCCGCCCAATTCGCCTGTAGTAGACCCGCAAAAAAAGGCGCCCCCTAGGCCGTCGGGCGCTACGCCTCTTTGCGCGTCGTCGTCATGGGTGCCGAATTGCCGGTACCAGGCCGGCGTCTGCGCCCGACTCGGACACAGCGCGCCGGCCAACAAGACGAATCCGGCAACACGAACGCAAGTAAGGGCCTGTATTCGCATCGAGTCAAACTCCAACTGGGGAAAGGGCGAAAGAAGTGAGAGGCAAGCGCGGAGGCCCGCACTCAAGGCAAGACTGTGAATTCCAAGCCTGAACTTAGGCCTGCCGCGAAAGCGGCCGGCGGATCGCGGAACCACATCTGTGTATGGACGGCCACTCCGGGCGCGAGCAGCGAGCCACCAGTCGAATGCGAGAGAAAGTCCTCGAAGTCGTACACCAAACTACCGGTGCACTTGAAACCGCCTTGGGATCCCTGAACCGCGGCGCGATACAGCGGGGGATTCACGCACAGCGTTGCGCCCAGGAACGGGATGCTGGCAGGCCCCGTGGTCCCGAAGAAGAGCAGGCCGTTCTTGGCGCTTTCCAGCTGACTTCCAAAGACCTGAAACTCTTCGGGAGCAGAGACGCTCGGCGCTCCCACGGCCAGAACTTCCGCGACGCAGCCATTGCTCGTCGGCTGAGCCGTGCAGTACTGGCTCGCTGCGCCGGACATTTGCACGTAGCGGACCTGGAATAGGTCGTAGTAACCGACATGCGGGCCACCGAAATCGAACGAGGCATCGCCCGTGAACAGCACTCCGCCGTGTCCGTCGGGTGTCAGGCAGTACGCACGCATTTGAAAAAACGTAGACACAATCTCTTGGAATTGCAGGCTGTTGCCATTGGCATCCATGTGCTCGATCCACGGGCGAGTGGAATTGGAGAAGACACCCGTGAAGTAGACACCCCCGGCATCGTCGGAACTGGCGCTAGTCACTTCGTCCCACTCCGGTGTGCCCTTCTGGGTCACCCACAGCTGATTGCCGTCCGAATCGTAGCGCGCGAACCATCGGTCCCACAGGCCGTTCTGCGGTCCGCCCAGGCTTCCGTAGGTATCACCTCCGATGAACACGCTGCCGCCTGGCCCGGTCGCCAAGGCTTTGGCCATGTCGGGACTTTCCGTGCCTATTTGCCGAACCCACAGCTCGTTGCCCGCCGCATCGAAACGGGCGAGCCAAGCGTCGCTCTGGCCAAAAACCACACCGCCCAAATCCGACATGGTCCAGCCCGCCACGTAGACGCCACCGAGACCATCGGGTGCAGCGGCCGTGGGTGTGTCGAGATAGGCGTTTCCAAGGTTGCGAATCCAAAGCGCTTGTCCAGCACCGTCGAAACGAGCGACGAAAAGTCCCTCGGTCTTCCGCCCGGTCACATACACGCCTCCAAGAGCATCTGGAGCCGCCGCGTTGATTTCTTCCCCCTGATCAGTGCCCAGCTGCTGGCTCCACATCTGTTTTCCCCCGGCGTCGTAGCGCGCCAGCCAGGCGTCACGCTGTCCCCCGAACGGGCCCGCAAACGCGCCCGTCGTCCCGCCTCCCACGAACACGCCTCCAGCTCCATCGCTAGCCGCGGCATACGCGAAGTCGTCACCGGCGGATCCCATCTGGTGCAAGAAGACCAACTCTCCCTGGCCATCGAAACGCGCGATCCACGCGTCATATCCGCCCTGAGGCGGGCCGCCGAACGGCTCGAGCGTGAAGCCGACTGCAAAGGCACCGCCGGTGCCGTCCTGCGCGGCAGCAGTGGGTTGTTCGGTTCCGTGGGTGCCGATCTGCCGGTGCCAGGTGGGCGTTTGAGCCAAGGCGAACGGCACCGCTGCCGCCACGCCTAGACCGGACAGCACGAACTTTTGCATGGGAGATTGCATCATTTGGATGGATCCTCAGGGTCGAACCTAGAGCGAAAAGCGCCGGAACCCAGGCGGAAGCCAGTCCACCGGGGGAGGACACCCCACTACGGGCTCCTGATCCCCAGTATGACCAGGCTCGCCTGCAACGGTTCAAAAAACCCAGCGAGCTTTGTGCCGGTCTAGGCGTGCCACCTACGCAGGCGGCGCCTTTGTCTCTCGTCGCCAACGGCTGCCGAATCGACCGCGGTTGCACGCGCCTTGCGCTCCGGAATCGCTCCCGCTCGAGGCGCGGAACCGGTCATCCGACGTGATCCCACCGAATCAAGAAGCGTGCCAATCCACTGGGCCTGCCGCCAAGCCATCCCAGTGCCGCGCGACAGGCAGGGTCCAGGGCGTAACGGGCTGGAATTCCGGCTGCTCACATTCTTGATTCAATACGCACCTGGAAATGCCCGTGGTCCCATACCGGTTGACGCTTCCTACATACCTTCCAGTCCCCTGTCCGGGTCCTTGCGGCCTTCAAGTCGCCTCATGAGCGCATGGTTCAGCCAGCAGGCGCACTCTACGGCGAGGTGGCGCACCCCAGCCGCAGGGTGAGGATTGCCCCTGCGGGCCATTGCACCTACGATTCGCTCATCGTGACCGGGCGTGGGCCTGCCCCAGCGGATCTGGCCCGGTCGAAGTGGCAGGTCTGGTTTGCCGGGAGGAAGCGCGCGACTCCATGTCTACGCCGGAGCGAAACAGCGAACCGGATGTGATTCGTCCAACAAGGGCGGCCCAGCCATTGGCGGCGCCGATCTTGGAAGGCGACGAACTGGCGCGGAAACTGCTCCTGGCGAACGCGACCCAAGCCGAGCGCTACGCAAAGATCACAGCCGGCGATCCGCTGCGCATGTTCGAGCGCAGCGCCTTGCAGCTCAAGAAGCGCAATTACCTGATCGAAACCGAGCGGCTCGCGGACCACGCCACGGCGCTCGCCTCGACCGTCCACTTCGACGCCCGCGACGACCTACAATCGTGGCTCAACGCGCGCATCGACGAAGCCATGCAGGATTTGCTCTTCCAGGACGTGGTTCGGATGGAAGCCAAGGCTCCTTACGTTCAGGAGGACTATGACTTCATGCTCCATTTTCTGGGAATCCACCCCGATCGAGCCCTCAAGGCAGCCATTGCTTTCAATGGCCTGAGCGATCTGGCCCGCAAGACATTTTTCGACCTGCTGGTCTACCACCGCTCCATAGCCGAGTGCCTGGAAGACGGCCTGGGGCCACTGGAACTGCTGCGCTACCGAGGGCAACTCGCCGTATACTCGCTGCTGGGAACCAAACCCAAACGTGTCGACCTCTCGGTAGACCTGGAGGCACGGCAATGAGCGACACCTTCGACATCGCGCCCGAGCTCCGGGAGCTCTTGGGTGACATCGCGTCCGACGAAAGCGCGCGCCTGCTGCGACTCAGCCCGCGCCAAGTCCAGGCTGTCCTGTACGAACGAGACGCCAAAGCTTGCGCAAGCGCTCCGTTCTTAGGCAACGCGGAACGCAAGCTTCTGGAGGCCTACCGCGAAGAATCCGCGCGCATCCTGCACCTGTACGCGGAATTGCTGCGCGCCGAAAATCCGCCGGACCCCTTCCACCACACCGGAGACTGCGTAACGCCCGTCCCGGACGCCCGCAGCGTCAAGAACCGCGCGCGCCGAGTCGTCCAAGACCCAAGATTCAGCGTCTTCGACGAAGACACACGTCGCATCCTCGACCACTGCATCGCCGGCCCACACCCACGCACCACCGAAGCAGTCGCCGCAGCCAGCGTGAGGATCTCGCCCAATCTCAAGGCCCGGGTCAGTCTAGTCGTGGACCAAGTGGTGATAAGTCCGCAAGCGCAAGCGCCGGCATTGGAGTTGGATCAACTGATTCGGGAGTGTCCCTATTCGGACCTGTCGTCGTACGCACACGAAGCCCTCGCGTGGTGTGCATATCAGAGAGGTGATTTTCGACGTGCAAGCAACTCCTACCAAGCAGCGGCGTCCCCGGCAGAAGCGCGCGCCCTTCCGTTGCTCAGTTGGCTTACATCCGCCATCGCCGCCCGAGATCGTGTAGCAGCCGAACGAGCATTGGAACAGGTGGACGCGTACGTAGGTGAAACTCACCCGGGTCTTGACTATTTCCTTCGGCGAATGGATGCCCCAGGAGTCCGGATCCCGCTCCGCAGTGCCTGGGGAGCTGAGAGCAGCATGTGGAATTTGGTCGACAAGGCTGGACCTGTGTCTAGGAGGATCATCGATGTATTGTCAGCCGGTTCCTAGTACCTGGCGCCTAGCCGGCCTTCTTGTTGTCGGTATTGTGGCGTTGTCTGCGGTCGCCTTGCTTGGCTCGGCCGCCAAGGCTCAATCCCTCGGTACCCCGCCGACCGCGGTCGGGGAGCGGACCTTGAGGACTCCGCAACTGAAGGCGCCCGGGCAGCCGTAGGGCAGGATACGTCGACTCCACATTCATCCAGCCACAAGCACCCACCTGCATTGGGAACCATCAGGTCTACGACAGCAACTATCTGCACGATTGCAGGTCTCGTCGGGGCGTTGCTTTGCGGGCTTTGGGTTTGGAGTGAATTCGGCAAGGCTCCGTCCGATGGAGCCGGGTTGCTCGACCATCGGAGCCCGAATCCGTCGACCGCCCAGGCGGGGCCGGAACATCTACAGGGATCCTCATCGGGCGCGGTCAGTGCCGTGCAGCGCAAGGGCGCGGACGCGGCGTGGCTAGAGGCCCGGCTGGTAAATGGCAGCGGAGTCGGCGTTGCCGGTGCGGTAGTCACGTGTTGCCCGATGCTACCTGAGTTCCTTGGGCCATGGGTTGGGTGGAGTCGTCAGGTTTGGCCGGAGATTGGCAAAGTGACCATGACGACTCAATCGGATGAGACAGGAACTTTTCGATTCACTAGCGAACCGCCAACCCAAATGTCGCTGGCGCGTGCACTTTGGATCACGCATCCCAGCTACCAGCCCAAGTTGATCCGGGTGCCACCGTCGGAATCAAACTGGAGTCTAACGCCGACAATCCAACTCGAACTCGGAGCCGCTATGCAAGTCTCCGTGCTGGACGGTGGTGGTGCGGTCGTTGAAGGAGCACTCATCAGTCAATACAGCGGCATCGCGTGCGGACCCGCAGCCGATCGCACCAACCCACAAGAACAACGCGTGCTCTACCGAGAATTCAGAACGGGGACCGCCGGGATCACCATCGTAGATTCGTGGATCGGTCCAGTTGTCCTGCAAGCCCAACTCGGGAATCTGCGCTCTCAGCCGTGGGTTGGCGAACCGAAGAAACATGTTGAGCTTCGCCTAGTTCAAACATTTGACGCTGGCGGCGTCGTTGAATTCGAAGCGGGGAGTCATTTTGTAGGGTCTCCCCGCATCATTTGCTCGGCGGAACAGGGAACGCAAATGTACCTACTAGCAACCGGCGTCACCGACGGCGGTCGCTGGAAACAACGCGGAATCCCGTTGCTTGAATCGGATAGCTACTGTTTTCGACTTGAGGGCTACGGTGCAGCCGTCCTCGAGAAGCGAGTTGGGGTGCCCGCTCCGGGAGCCAATGTCCGCATCGATTTCCTCGTCAAGCGTGGAAGTGAGGTGTGGTCGGTTGCGAAAAACGAAGCCGGCGAGACGATTCACGAAGCCAGAATGGAAGTCTCTTGGGATTCGGGTGATGGCCGTTCGTCTACCACTGCGTACGCTAGGGATCGCGAAGACGGCAACATGGCCGTGGAGGGAGTTCCCGCGGGCCCCGCACGATTGGTCGTATCCGCCCCGGGGTACGTGTCGAAGGGCTACCCAACGTTCCAGGTTCCTCAGGATCCTCCGTTCATTGCCAATTTGAAATTGGACCGGGCAGTTCCCGTTCGAGGTCGAGTGACCTTCGAGGGTGCCCCTGTTGAGGACTTCGAGGTCTTGTACTGGCTCCAGGGTCGCGCGACGACTGCTGCGAGCCAAGAGTTTCGTGGGCGCGAGGACGGCACCTTCGAACTATCAGACGTACCGCAAGGACTTGTCAGCTTCGCGGCTACCGCGTTCGGTCGCGCTCGTAGCCAGGAACTCGCTTTGACGATTGGTGCCGAATCAAAGGCCGAAGTCATCCATCTCGAACTAGGTCGCAAGCTTCGAGGGAAAGGGCGAATCGTAGACGCCGCGAGCCTGGATCCGATTCCGAGCGCTCATCTCCAAGTGTATCTCTCGGAACTCGGGCGCGCGTTGGCTCCGCTTGGCGCTCCGCTGCAGTCTGACGATCGTGGGGAATTCGACTTAGTCGGATTTGATCCAGGTAAGTCCCGAGTGCATGTTTGGGCCCAAGGTTACTCCTCCAGGTGGGTCGAAGTACTCCGAGATGCTGAGGATGAGGTTGATTTTGGACTCATTGCCCTTTCCGCCCGCCAAGACTTGCGAGTTCGGCTCGTTTCGGACGGTGCCACCGACCCAACAAAATACGTGCTTTTCGCCTATAGAGCTCAGGACTTGCCCGACACGCGGTTCGATTCCAATGGGTTGATCCACTGGCCCGACGTGAGTGCCGGTATCTACACCTTTGACCTCTCCATGGAGACTCCAACCGGCTGGCGCAATCTCTACGATACGACGGTCATCCTGGAATCGGGCAAGGATTGGCTAGTGGAATTGCCCGGGACTGGATCGCGAAGATTGAAAGTTCAGGTTGAAGGCGAAGCGCCAAGTGGCACTTCGCAGCGAATCCTCGCGGAATTGCCGCGCCCCGGAGGCCGCAAGCTGAACATGGTCGAGTCCGTGCCAGTTTCCGGTCGGGTAGAGTTTGACTGCGTCATGCATGGCGACTTTGTGGTGTCGTTGCTGGCTGGGAACGATGACCAAATCGTCGGTATTCAAACCGGCACGATTGCCCCGGATTCCGAAGATGTGGAAGTCCGAATCTCTCGTTCCACGGCACTCCGAACGCTGCGCGTCGTAAACGGAAACCTGAAGCCTGTGGCCAACGCGAGCGCATTCTTACGCAAGCCAGGCGAAGCCTTGCTGCTGACTGCTGGAGCGACAAACGCTGCTGGCGAATGCGCGTTTCACGGTCTCGAGGCGGGAGAGTACCGCACCTACATATCGCATAGTACGCTCGGTTACCTACTCGATTATCCCATCACGTTTTCCGCGGATGCCCTGGAAGTAGTGGAAATCGAGTTCGACCCCAAGTTGGCGTTCGAGGTGCGGGTCGTTGACGGCGAGACTCCGCTACCAGGGGTCAATTGCATGCTGTGGAGCGAGGAACAAGAGGTTTATGGGCTCACACATGCTTCGAGTGATTCGAACGGCGTTGCGGGATGGACCTACTTCGGCCCCGGGACTGCGTGGATCAAAGTGGATCAGTCAGGTTACTGGCCGGCTCAGGACAAGATCGTCGCTGCGCCTCCCGGCAACCCGACCAGTTTGCAAGTCAGGCGAGTGGGCAATTTGACGTTAGAGGTGCGCAGCAAGGCGGGCCTCTTGGTCGCGGGGCAGGCGGTTGAGTTGCGGTCGATCGAATTCAACGCCGACGTCAGCGGATGGATTAGTGCCAAATCAATCGTGAGCGCGAGTGGGGGGCTGGTCACCGATGCCGGTGGAGTGCTGAAACTGCAGGGGCTGCCGCGCGGCGAGTATCGTTGGTCGATGGCCGGAGTCGATGGAAACGAATCATCGGGAGTCGTACAAGTCCCCCCTCATGTCACGGCCAAGGTGACTCTGCTGGCACCGTGAACTCCTAGCCGTTCCTACAGTAGGAGGCTGGGCCTTGCGAGAGACGATTGAATTCCGAATTCCAGCGGAGAATGCCACCAAGCATCTTCAGGCTGGACTCGGCTCCGCAGTAGGATGGGTACGGAAAATCGAACTTGCTCTTGGCGATCTCTTGGTTGCACGGATCGGCAGCTTGCAGCGCCCGTACAGCGAAAAGGGCCACGCGTTCCTTCTTGGTTGGGGGATATACCGCCTCTATTCTCGTCGCGATCTGGACCAAGCGCAGCTATTGCACGTATGGCCGAAGAATCGGAGCCGGATTGCCTTAGCGCTTGATGGCCAAGGGCAATTCGGAATGCGCCCTTGGTGCGCGCATTCCCAACGCAGCGCCATTGGTTGGTGCGTTCCCGTGGCCCAGCCGCTAGTCCCCGCTGCCTATCAGCACGAAACCGGCCCAAAAGTAGGGGTCGGCGTAGGGGCGTAGCTGGGTGGTCGAGATGGCTTCGACTGCAACAGCCGAGCCGGAGCGTGTGGTTGCGTCGGCTGCTGTCAGTCCCATGCGCTTGACTGTCTCGCGCACTTCGTCGCGACTAGCTTGGCTGAGCCAAGACTTGGCCTCTTGCAACGCCGCGGCGCTCGTCATGGGCTCGAAGCGCAGTGGGGGCTTTGTGCGTGCATCGTCCGCTGCGGCTAGGCGCAGTCCAGCCATATTCTCGTAGAAGCGTCCCATGAGCATGGCCGTGGCTTGGTCGTCGATGCGCCATAGGGACGCCAGCACGCTTGAGGCTCCGGCGTGCAAGAAGCCGCTCGCTAGGGAGTACACGCCGGTTCCGACTTCCACTTCGCGGTTGGTTTCGCAGGCGGAGAGAACGACCAGTCGGCAGTCGCGGAGCTTGCCGGTCCAGCGTCGAACCAAACGGTCCAAAGTCAGCGCGTCGTTTCCAAGGCCCTGGGGTCCGGATGTTTGTTCGGCCAGGGCGAGCGCGGCGTCCAATGGGGCCCTAGTCGTTCCCGGGAAACCGTGCGTGGCTAGGTGCAAGTAGTCGAGACCTGGCAGCTGCCCCTCCAAGCGCGATCGATTTGCCTCTTGGCTCAGCATCAAGTTCACGTTCTGCCCGGATTCCTCGAGCACGCGCGCGACGTACTCCGCTTCGGCGCGTGTCGCGGGCAGGCGCGCGCGCTCGCTGCCAAGGCGCGTCGTGGCTACGCTGCGCGTTCCGAAATCAGGGTCGCCGAGCACGACGGACTTGCTGTGCTTGGCGAGCGTGGGTCCGTTTGCGACTGCGCTGGCTCGCTGCTTCAGTGTCAGCCAGACATCCGTCGAAGGCGTGACGATGTACTCGACCGCTGTGAGGCCCTGCTGCGCCAGCGCCAAGTCGAAGGGAACGGAGTACCACGGCCCATCGGGAACGATGTAGACGCGCTTGGCAGCCGTCAGTGCCGTGTGGACTTCTCTTGGAATCAAGGTGCTCAGCTCGGCCGGGTCCTGTTCGGAGCGTGTGCGCGGGTCCGAGGACAGTGGCCGCAGCAATTGCTCCATGCGCGCGGCGAGTGCTTGCACCTGGGACTCACCCTTTGCCAGGACGCTGGCCAGTGGCGCTTCGGACTCGCCGCTTGGCCGCACCACCAGCATGCACGCCAATCGATCGCTCCACAGGATCGAGATCAGAGCTTCTTCGGGCCGCAGGTGCGCGCGCCATTCCGCAAGGCCGGCCGAGGGCTCTTGGGGGGCGCGGCTCGAACCGGAAAGATGGACGGCCGCCGAGGCGGAGTTCAATGCATTGCGCGCGGCCGCGATCCGTTGCTGCTGTGCCTGATGGTCCAAAGTGGCGTCAGGTCCCTTCCGTGCCCGCGACTCCAAATCGCGCACTTGGGCACGCGCATTTTCTTCGCGTTCCAGCAATCGCTCGTGCTCGACGCGGGCCTCGTCTGGAACGCCTTCAGGAGCATCGAGTTGGGCCCTGTGGACCGCTTCCCGCAGAACTCGACCGCGGGCATCCTCCATGGCCTCGAGTCCACCGGCAAGATCGCCGCGTTCGATGCGCACGCGTGCCAAGAGGCGGCTCGTGACTCCGTGCCCCAGCTGGCGCGCGAAGAGCAATCGTTCCACCTCGGAGCCAAGCAAGTTGCCGCTATGGCTTGCGGCGATCTTCGAGGCCTGGGCAGCAGCTTCTTCCGCGGCTGCAAGGTCGCCGCGCTCTTCTGCGAGCAGTGCCAATCGGACCAGCGAGTCGACCAGGCTAATCGAGTCGGGTCCGGAGCAATTCTCGAACTCTGCAATGGCGGCGAGTAGCTCGGATTCGGCGGCATCGTAGTCATGGGCCTTGACCAGGCAGGCCGCCAAATTCGTGCGCACCGAAGCGCGCAGTTCGGGTGGGACTTCGGTATTGGATGCCAGATTGGAGAGTTCGTCACGCAAGAGCTGCGCGGACTGCTCGTCTCCCGTTCGTCCCAGGGCCAGCGCCAGCGCGATGCGCGCCTGGATCGTCACCGCGCTCCAAGCGCCATTTTGCTTGGTGCTTGCTTCAATCACCGGTTGCAGCAAGTCCACAGCCTCCTGGGCTCGATCGGTCAGAAATAGTGCGGTTGCCAGAGCCGTGCTGATCGAGGCTAGCGCGGGGTATTCCGGTCCGAAGGTCGCCTCCATGGTCGCATAGGCCTCGCGCAGAGCCGCCTCGGCCGATTCGCAGTCGCCTTTGGACAGCAACAGGTGCCCTAGGAGATTGAGCATGTCCCCGCGCAGCGCGGCGGGCGGGCTCTCCAAGGAGTTCATCTGCTGCTCGACGCCGCGCAGGAGAACTTCGGCCTCGAATAGGTTTCCAAGCTCGGTGTGCAGGGCACCAAGGAGCAATTGCACGCGCATGACCTCCTTGGAATTCTCCGCGAAGTGCGAGCGGCGCAAGTCCAGTGCCTGATCGGCAACCTCCACGGCAGAGCGAAAACGCCCGAGGTCGCGCTGGATGT
>JAKFYL010000214.1 GCA_021730845.1 Planctomycetota bacterium
ACGCCCTTGATGCGACGGAATTCTTCGGGGCTGCGCGGTTTTCTGGCCGCCATTTCGGCCAGGCTGCGGTCGTTGAAGATCAGGTACGGAGCGAGTCCGCGTTCGCGCGCGAGGTCGCGGCGCAGGCTGCGCAGAGAGTCGAACAGGTTTTGGTCAATCGTCAGTTCCGAATCGACGTCCGTTCCCGGCTCGAACTGCACGCGCGACTCGCGGCGCGCCTTCTTGGCGATCTTGCGCTCGGGCCAGACGTAGAGCGTTAGCTTGCGCTGGCCCTTGAGCACCTCGACGCCGCTTTGCGAGAGCATCAGCACCGGGTAGCGATCGCCAGCTACGACTAGGTACCCGTGGCTGACGAGCTGGTCGATCCAGCCGCGGATTTCGGACACGGAATTCGCTTTCAAGAGCCCGTAGGTCGAGAGCGAGTCGTGCCCCGTGCGGCGCATGGCGGCTGTTTCGGCCCCGCGCAGGATGTCGGTCACGTGCGCTGCGCCGTAGCGCTGTCCACAGCGCACCACCGCCGAAAGGATCTTCTGCGCGAGCACGCTCGAATCCGGCGCGGGTTCGATCTCGCCTAGGCACACGTCGCAAGCGCCGCAGCCGCCCGGCTCGGCTTGACTGGGTCCCCTGGGCTCCGAGCCGCTGTAACTTTGTCCGAAGTGCTCGACCAGTTGCCGGTGACGACAGACCAAGCGCGTAGCAAAGCTCATCATCTCCCCGAGCCGAGCCAGGGCGCCCGCGAGCTGGGCGGAATCTGGGTGTTTCTCGCTTTCGTCCGGGGCCTCTTGGTGCGAACGCTCGATCAGACCCTTCCACGAGTAGTAATCCGCGCCGGAGTGGAGCAACACGCACTCGGAAGCCAGACCGTCGCGGCCCGCGCGTCCGGTTTCTTGGCTGTATTGCTCGACTCCTTTGGGCAGGGCAGCGTGCACGACGAAACGCACATCGGTGCGGTCGATGCCCATGCCGAAAGCCACGGTGGCGACGACCACGTCTACCTCTTCGTTGAGGAACTTGTCCTGTGCGTCGCGGCGCACGTCCGCTTCTAGCCCGGCGTGGTAGGCGACCGACCTGACACCCGCCGCGCGCAAGTCGCGATCCAAGCGCTCGACATCCTTGCGCGAGATGCAGTAGACGATTCCGGCTTCGCCCCGCCCTGCATGGCGATGGCGCTCGATCACGGCCAATGCTTGTCGCAAGAGATCGGTGCGCGGCTGCACGCGGTAGGTCAAGTTGGGCCGGTCGCAGGGGCCGACCAGGACGAGCGGTTCGCGCAACCGGAGCTGCGCCACGATGTCGGCGCGCACCTTGCCCGTGGCGGTCGCGGTGAAAGCGTGGATCGGGAGTGCAGGCGCCAGGTCGCGCAGCGCGCCGAGCTGGCGGTACTCGGGCCGGAAATCGTGTCCCCAGTGGCTGATGCAGTGCGCTTCGTCGATCGCGATGGCCGCCAGGCCGAGCGCGAGGAGACGTTCGAAAAAGCCTTCCATCATCAGCCGCTCGGGCGCCGCGTAGAGCAGCTTGAGGCGCCTTTGTTCGAGCGCTTGGTGCACGGCCCGACGTTCGCTGGCGGTCTGCGCGCTGGTCAGCATGCCCGCTGCGACGCCGCTGGCCCGCAGACCGTCGACCTGGTCCTTCATCAGCGCAATCAACGGGCTGACGACCAGCGTCAATCCCGGTCGCACCAGCGCCGGCGCCTGAAAGCAAAGGCTCTTGCCGCCGCCGGTGGGCAGCACGAGCAAGAGATCGCGCCCGGCAAGGTTGGCTTCCAGCGCTTGCTCCTGGAAAGGACGCAGCTGGTGGATCCCGAACGTCTGCGCGACCGCGGACCGCAGCTCTAGGAGTGGGTCCACCGCGCTGACGTCGCCCACGAGCGCAGCTCGTGCGCCGGTGAGATCGCCTTGGTGCATGCCAGCCATAGACCGATTGCATCGTCTCCCGGTTTCAGTTCAAGTCCGGGCCTCGCCACGCGCGCGCAAGTAGGGCCTCGGTCGCTGCTTCGGTAAAGGAAAGATCGGGCACCCAAGCGCTGGCAGCCCCAGGACAGCAGCACGATGTCGAGTCGCGGAACAATCCGCCGGCGCTTGCGGGGGAAGACCCAAGGTCTTCGCTATGGAGAGGTCGTCAAAAGCGCCAGGAAATCCCGACACCGCCCATCCAGTCCGGAATGTCTGGATCGAGTCCGACTTGGAGCCAAGCATCAAACTGCAAGGTATCCAGCGCAGCGTACGTGAATCCGCAGCCCACGAGTGTTTGCCCAGGAGCGTGGGAAAGACCGGGAAACGCCGCGAACTCGAGGTAAGCTCCGGCGTCGTTTCCTAGCGGCCGGGAGAACGAGGCGGCGATCGTGCCGCTGGTTTGGTCGTTGCCACCGTCGAAGGGCGTATGCGTGACGCCGAGCGCGCCTTGCAGCCAGGTGGACCCGCCGACATCTCGGCCTGCTAAGTAATAGGCGGACAACCCAATCTCGCCAGTCGAAAAGGGATCTTCCCCGGTGGGCAAACGCAGCGAGCCCAGTAGTGAGCGTGGATTCGCCGGATCCGAGTCGACTGCCCACTTCGCGCCGATCTCCAAGTCGCCAAATCCGTCGCTGCGTTCTACCTCGCCGCCCGCGTCGACTCGCAAGTTAGTCCACGTCGGCGGCGAAGCGCGCAGCTCCATCGATTCGCTGAGCCCGTAGCGCAGGCTAGCCCCCGCGGTGAACGACTCCACGTCTAGGCCCTTGCCCTTGCTCCACAGGAAACTTGGAGCGCCGACTTCGACCTGGAATCCGTGCTCAGGCACCAGGAAAGGCGAGAACAAGACTCCTGGTCGGTCGGTGGCAAGGGGTGTTTCGCGCTCCTGTGCGGGCGCCGTGCACCCGATAGCGAAGGCGAGCACGGACGCAGGCACGTGCGTGGCACGGCTGCAAGGGCAAAAGTTCATGGCCCGAAGAATGGCGAGGAGAATGAAGGGCGAAGCACTCCACGCAATCTCAGCAAGTTCTCTCGCGCCTTGCTGCTTCAGCTAGGAAATCTAGCGCCAATTTAGCGCGCCTGGCTTCTAGGCTCATGTTCGGCTCCTCGGCAGCCAAGGTGGCTCATGTGCGGCCGCCGTCGAGCAAGCCCATGAGGAACTACATGCTAGCCGCCATCGATCCCGTTCAGGGCCTAGGCTTGATTCTCTCCATCGCTCTAGCGGCCTATTTGCTGTATGCGCTGCTTCGACCAGATAGGTTCTGACATGACGCATCCGGCAAGCCGACGTTTCGATCCCGCCTTGGTTCGCCAAGCGGTGCTCGACGCGTTTGGCAAGTTGCGACCTCGAACCATGATTCGCAACCCGGTCATGTTCGTGGTCTTCGTAGGATGCATACTGACGTCTGGCCTATTCTTGCGGTCGCTCGTTGTTGCAAGCGACGAGCAGCCGGCGTTCATCTTCGCGGTTTCGGCTTGGCTGTGGTTTACCGTGCTATTCGCGAATTTTGCCGAAGCCATGGCCGAAGGACGTGGCAAAGCACAGGCCGTCGCGCTCCGACGCACGCGTGCAACCACCATGGCCAAGCGACTCGCGGCTCCACAGCGAGGGGCCAAGGTCGAGCCGATCGACTCCACGGATCTGCGCGTCGGAGACTTCGTGCTCGTCGAAACGGGAGACACGATTCCCGGTGATGGGGAAGTGGTCGAAGGCGTAGCCTCAGTCAATGAAGCCGCAGTCACGGGTGAGAGTGCGCCCGTGATCCGCGAAAGCGGCGGCGATCGCAGCGCGGTCACCGGAGGGACGCTCGTCATTTCTGATTGGGTCATCGTTCGCATCAGTTCCAATCCAGGGGAAACGTTTCTGGACCGCATGATTTCCCTGGTGGAGGGGGCCGAGCGCCAAAAGACGCCCAACGAGATCGCACTATCGATCTTGCTCTCCGGCTTGACACTGGTGTTCCTGATCGTGACGGCAACGCTGCTACCGTACTCGAGCTTCGCCGTTGATCAGGCGGGGCGAGGAGCCGTGATCAGCATGACGGTCCTGGTCGCACTCCTGGTGTGCTTGATACCGACTACGATTGGCGGATTGCTTTCAGCCATCGGAATCGCCGGCATGGACCGCATGATCCAGGCCAATGTCATCGCCACATCCGGGCGTGCAGTGGAAGCAGCCGGAGATGTCGACGTACTTCTGCTCGACAAGACTGGCACGATCACGCTCGGAAATCGGCAGGCAACGAGTTTCGTTCCAGCACCTGGCGTTACAGAAGCAGAGCTGGCCAGCGCTGCACAACTGGCGTCCCTGGCGGATGAAACCCCAGAGGGACGGAGCATCGTCGTCTTGGCCAAGGAGCGCCATCGCCTGTACGCGCGGGATCTGCACGATCTGCAGGGAAAATTCGTGCCATTTTCGGCCAATTCAAGGATGAGCGGAGTCGACATTGGCGAAGAACGAATTCGCAAGGGGGCTGTCGATGCCATGCAATCCTGGCTGCAGTCACAAGGAGGCCGACTGCCAGCGGGAGTGCGCGAGGTCGCGGAGCAAGTCGCCAAGCAAGGAGGCACTCCCCTGGTGGTCGCCTCCGGTTCGCGTGCGCTGGGCGTGATTGCCCTTAAGGACGTCGTCAAAGGAGGGATTCGCGAGCGCTTTCGTGAACTGCGCGCGATGGGAATCAAGACCGTGATGATCACGGGCGACAATCCCCTGACAGCTGCTGCAGTAGCGGCCGAGGCGGGAGTCGACGACTTTCTGGCTGAAGCGACTCCAGAAGCAAAGCTCGCGCTGATCCGCAAGTACCAAGCAGGTGGTCGCCTAGTCGCAATGACTGGCGACGGTACCAACGATGCCCCCGCACTTGCCCAAGCGGATGTCGCGGTTGCCATGAATGCCGGAACCCAAGCCGCCAAGGAAGCCGCGAATCTGGTCGACCTCGATTCGAACCCGACCAAACTGATCGAGACAGTTCAGATCGGCAAGCAACTGTTGATGACCCGCGGCGCGCTGACAACGTTTTCGCTGTCCAATGACCTGGCGAAGTACTTTGCCATTATCCCCGCGACGTTTGCCGGCCTGTATGCAGAACCGGGCCGAAAAGGACCGCTAGCAGCCCTCGATGTCATGCAGCTCCATTCCCCCAACTCAGCCATCCTCAGCGCCGTCATCTTCAACGCACTGATTATCATTGCACTGATTCCGCTTGCGTTGCGTGGAGTGAGCTATCGGCCCGGCAGCGCCGCCAGCGTGCTAAGACGGAACCTGTTGATCTACGGACTGGGCGGTGTCGTCGTGCCATTCGCAGGCATCAAATTGATCGATCTGTCCCTGGTCGCGCTGCGCCTGGTGTAGGCAACCGCGCAACGTTCACCATGAGCCTTTGGCACTTGCGCGTTTCCGGCCTGGACACACTTTTGGTGCCGGCGTGGGACGTGCTGGCGCAGGCCTGATGCAACCATGAATGACTTCACGAGATCGATCCTCTTGTTTACGGTGCTCATCGCCACAGTGGCATGTGCATCATGGCCGCTTGGCCGGTACATGGCTTGGAGCATGGATCCCAAGGTGTGCGGTCCCCGGCGACAGCGTCTGGAGTCGTTCATGGAGAGGCTGGCAGGACGGGCTGGGCGCGCTGGCCAAAGTTGGAAGGGTTATGCCCTCGCCATGCTGTGCTGCAACAGCATCCTGTTCGCCATCGGTTGGCTGGTCTTGGCGTTCCAAGCCGAGCTACCTTGGAATCCCGATCACAAGGGGGCGCTAGAGCCCAGTTTGATCTTCCACACTATTGCATCGTTCGTAACCAACACGAACGCGCAACATTACTCTGGCGAAGTTAGTTTGAGCCCAGGTGCTCAGTTGGGCGCCCTAATGTGGCTGCAGTTTCTCTCCGCCGGGACGGGCATTGCTGCGCTCGCTGCGGTGGCGCGAGGCTTGGCGGGACGGCTGGACATGGGCAATTTCTTCATGGACCTGCAGCGCGCCACGTTTCTCGTGCTCCTGCCCGGGGCGCTGGTGCTGGCCGCACTGTTCGTGCTCGGTGGTTTGCCCATGACCATGTCCGGCTCTGCGAACGCCATCACTCTGGAAGGAGTCAGCCAAGGAATCGCCCGCGGTCCCGTCGCGGCGTTCGTTGCCATCAAGCAGCTTGGCACCAATGGTGGTGGGTATTTCGGGGCCAATAGCACCCACCCGTTCGAAAATCCGAACTTCTGGACGAACGTGATCTCGATGCTGGCGATCCTGATCATCCCGATGTCGAGCGTCTGGATGTTCGGGAGAATTGTGCAGCGCATGAACCACGCGAAAGCAATCTACCTGGTGATGCTCTTGCTCTTGCTGGGAAAAATCGGATGCGCGCTGTGGTTCGAATCCCAACCCGCCCGGGCTTTCGAAGGGCTGGCAGGCGTGGAACAAGTTTCCCGAAACCTCGAGGGCAAGGAACTCGGCTTCGGAACCTCCGGACTCAGTGGACCGCTGTGGGCCGCGCTGACCACGGCAACCAGCAACGGATCTGTGGGAGCGATGCATGATAGCCTCAATCCCTTGACTGGTCTGGTAGCGATGGTGGGAATGTGGCTCAACGCAACCTACGGAGGTGTTGGCGTGGGCATGATCAACATGCTGCTATACATCGTGATCGCCGTATTCATCGCGGGCATGATGGTGGGTCGAACTCCGGAGTACTTGAACCGCCGCATCGAGGCGCGCGAGATCAAGTTGGCAATCCTGGCCACGATAGCTCACGGGTCGATTACGCTCTTGGGAACCGCCATCTTCTCGGCTACGGCATGGGGGCGCGAGGCCACGAGCAATTGGGGGCCGCACGGATTCAGCCAAATCCTCTACGAATTCACGTCGGCAAGCGCCAACAATGGATCTGGATTCGAAGGCCTGGCAGACAACACCGTCCCATGGAACATCGCCACGGGAGTCGCCATGCTGCTGAATCGCTACGTTCCTATCGTGGTGCCCTTGGCGATCGCTAGCTCCTTGGCCGCGAAGCGACCCACTGGGCAGACCGGAGGGACTCTAAGCGTGCAAGATTCGACCTTCGTCGTAATCTTGGTTGCCACGATCCTGATCGTCGGCGCTCTTACGTTCTTTCCTGCCGCAGCATTGGGGCCGCTGGCAGAGCACTTCATGTAGCCGAACCAAGAGAGCCCAGGCCATGTCGACAATCATCGCAAGCTGTAGAATCGCCGTTGGATCGATGCTCCTGTGCGTGTTGGGCTACAGCAGCGTGATCCTTGGATTTGCTCGGACGGTTGCACGGGACAGCTCCGAAGGCTCCCTGATCCGGACAAGCGAAGGCAAGATCATCGGTAGCCGGGCACTGGCGCAGGGATTCCGCCAAGCGCGCTACTTTTGGCCCAGGCCGTCGGCAGTCGACTACAATGCATCCGCGTCGGGGGGCAGCAATCAATCACCACACTCTCCCAAGTTGGCCGAGCGAGCCAAGGAAATGGTGGAGCGTTTCGGCGCCACGGGGCAGCGCCCGCTGCCAGTGGACCTGGTCACCGCGTCGGGAAGTGGGTTGGACCCGCTCATTTCGGAACGCGCTGCGCACTTCCAAATCGATCGCGTGGCGGCCGCTCGCGGAATGTCCGCTGGAGATGTGGAGAGCATGGTCGTGCGCCTGGCATACACTCCTGGCAGCATTTTCACGCAAGAACGCGTGGTCAATGTTTTGCAACTCAACTGCGCGCTGGACGGCATCAAGTGGTCCCACTGAGAGCAAGCGTGGCTAGGCGCCATGAGCGTGAACACTTCGTGCAGTGCCTTGGATCCTGATAAGTAGAGCAACATGGAAATCGAAAGGCCGAGCCCCGAAGTCATGCTGGCTCGCGCTAGTGTCGAAGGCGTGGCGTCCGGGCGTGGGCGGCTCAAGATCTTCTTTGGTATGGCGCCGGGCGTGGGCAAGACGTACGCGCTGCTCGAAGCCGCGCACGCGCAGCAGCGCGCGGGAATCGATGTCGTACTTGGCTGGATCGAGACGCACGGTCGTCCCGAGACCGAGCGCTTGTGCCGAGGATTCGAAGCACTGAAGCCACGCATCGTGGATTACCGGGGGCTCGAGCTTTCGGAATTTGATCTGGAAGCCGCGCTCCGGAGGAAACCTCAGTTGATCCTGCTCGACGAATTGGCGCATTCGAATGCTGCTGGCTCTAGGCACGCGCGTCGATGGCAGGATGCACGAGAGTTGCTGGCCGCTGGCATCGATGTCTACACCACGTTGAACGTGCAGCATGTCGAGAGTCTCAACGACGTTGTGGCGTCGATTACGGGAGTAGTCGTGCGTGAGACAGTTCCGGACGTAATTGTCGATGAGGCTCACGAAGTGGAGTTGGTCGACATAACGCCGGATGAACTGCTGCAGCGGTTGAAGGATGGAAAGGTGTACGTGCCGGCCCAGGCTGAACGCGCGACGCAGAGCTTTTTCAAGAAGGGGAACTTGCTGGCGCTGCGCGAACTCGCACTGCGGCGCACCACCGAGCGCGTGGACGCGCAAAACCTCGAATGGCGGCGAGCCCACGGAGTTCCGGATGTATGGGGAACCCGCGAACGAATCCTGGTCTGCGTCGGCCCGGGGCCGTCCGCGGCCAATGTCGTTCGAGCAGCATATCGACTTGCCACTCGCCTGCGCGCGCCCTGGATGGCGGTCGTCGTAGAAACTCCGGGATTCGACCGACTCGAAGCCGAGTCGCGGGAAGGCACAGGAGCGAATCTAGCTTTGGCGCAGTCCCTGGGTGCCGAAACGATCGTAGTTCACGGGGAGAATGCCAGCGAGGAGATTCTCGCAGTTGCTCGCGAGCGAAGTGCGACAAAGATCGTCGTCGGCAAACCGGACCGCAAAAAACGATTCAAGCAGCGGAACATCGTCGCCAACCTTCTACGTGGGCCTGCAGACATCGATGTCTTGGTGACTGCGGGCACACAGGATGCTGGAGAAGCGCCGCGATTTGGCCGAGTGCTTGGACGCGGGCGACTTCGCGACTATCTCATCTCGGCCCTTTGCATCGGCATTGCGTCAGGCGTGTGCGCGGTCCTGAACTCGTTGTTCTCGGTCGCTGACAAGGCAATGGTGTACCTGCTAGCCGTGCTGCTGGTGGCAAGTCGCATGTCGCTGGGCCCTTCGCTTCTCGCGGCGACGCTCAGCGTGGCAGCACTCAATTTCATGTTTGTTCCGCCGAGGTTCACTTTCTCCGTGTCGGATGAAAGCTATTGGTTGACGTTTACCGTCATGCTGCTCGTGGGGATTTTGGTCAGCACAATCACATCTAGGATCAAAGCCCGTGAAGCTACGTCGCGAGAGCGCGAGCGCGTGACCGCTAGGCTGCACGTCATGGGCTCGCAGTTCTCGGTAGAAACAAGCGTGGCCAAGATTGCCAGCGCGGCAGTGCACCACACACGAGAACTTCTGGGGGTAGATGCGGTGGTGCTTCTCGCGGACCGATCAGGACGCCTCACACCATGTGGTGGCGGGGACGTCGATCTTGCTCGTACAGATGCCGAGCTGGCGGTGGCGCGTTGGGTGTTCCAAAACGGGCGCTTGGCTGGCTACGGAACGGACACGTTGCCAGGTTCGAACGCACTTTTCATTCCTTTGGTAGGAACGACCGGCCACTTGGGCACGTTTGGAATTGCACTCGGGCTCCGAAAGGAGCCGCCGACACCCTCGCAATGGCGCATCGTAGAAACCTTCGTGGTACAGACCGCACTAGCTCTCGAGCGAGCGTTGTTGGCAAAAAAGGCAGAGGAGGAGCGTTTGGCAGCCGATCGAGAGCGCACACGCAGCGGGCTCCTGTCCGCAGTTTCCCACGATGTGCGGACCCCCCTGGCGTCGATTACAGGCGCCGCCAGTACGCTCGCGGCTCAACCAGGCTTGAGCCCAACAACCCGGCTCGAATTGGTGCACGTGATTCAGGAGGAATCGGAGCATTTGACCCGCCTGATCAACGGCATTCTGGATGTCACTCGCATCGAATCAGGGGACTTGCAGCTCAAGCTAGAGCCCTATCCCCTGGAAGAGATCGTCGATTCCGCGACCCAGCGCTTGTCCAAGGAGCTCGAGCACCATCCAGTGTCGCGCACGCAACCGGAGGAGGTGATTCTCGTGCATGCCGATCCGGTTCTCCTGGAGCAGGTTGCAATCAACGTGCTCGAGAACGCGGCCAAGTACAGTCCGCCTTCGAGTCCGATCGAGATTCACCTGGACGTCGATGCGGAGGTGGCGTGGATCGAAATCGCGGATCGCGGCCCTGGGTTGCCGGAAGGCCAAGAACAGAGAATCTTCGAGAGGTTCTTCCGTGCAAATGGCATGGACGGCGTGCGCGGGACAGGAATGGGGTTGGCCATTTGCGAGGCGATCCTGCGAGCACACGGTGGTCGGATCGATGCCCGCAATCGCGAAGGAGGGGGCTCCGTGTTTCGCATCGTGGTCCCAAGGGCTGGGAGCGCATCGGCAAACATGCCCAGGGAGGTTCAAGCATGAGTCGGGCTCTGGCATCCCAGAGTCCTTTGATACTCGGAGTGGAGGATGAGCCACAGGTGCGACGATTCCTCAAGGCCGCATTGGAGGGCGCCAATTACCGTTGGATGGAGGCGTCTACTGGAGCCGAAGCTCTGCGAAGGGCCGCAGAGTAT
>JAKFYL010000320.1 GCA_021730845.1 Planctomycetota bacterium
GCCGCTGACGCCTTCGCCCAAACGCTCGAGCGCTTCCCTGAGGGCAGTCACGTGGCCGAGGTGGCCTTGCAGCGCGGCATCGAACGCTTGCTGGCGGGGGACGCCCAGGGCGCCGTTCGCGATCTGGTCGACGCGCGCGCCGGCGTCGGCGCCGAGACGAGTTTCTGGCTGGCCAAGGCGCAACTCGCGCGCGCCGATGCCGGCGCGGCGCTGGCGGCAGCCGAGCGCGGTCTCGCGGCCAGCCCCGACGACGCCCAGCGCGCGCGCCTCTTGGCGCTGCGCGGCGACGCCCTGATTGCCTTAGGCCGCGGCTCGGAGGCCTTGGGAGCCTTCGAATCCGCAGGCAGCGAATACGCGCTGCACGCCGCGGCCGTGGCCGCGTTCAACGCCGGCGAAAACGCCAAGGCCAGCGCTTTCGCGCGCGATTTCTTGCAGCGCTACGCCAGCAGCGAGCGGGCCGGCGCCGTGCAGTTGATCCTTGGAGAAGCGCTGCTGGCACAGCGCGAGTTCGGCCTAGCCGCAAGCACCTTGGCCCAACTCGCTCAAGCCGCCCCGCAAGGTGCCGAACGTGCGCGCGTGCTCGAGCGGCTGGGTTGGGCGCGCTTTCTGGGCAATGACTGGGCCGCGGCCGCCGAATCCTTCGGCGCCGTCGCCACGCAGCATGCGTCTTCGCCGCAAGCCTGCGAAGCCGTGCACATGCTCGGGCGCGCGCTGGAAAAGCAGGGCGACACGGCTGGATCCGTGCGCGCCATGGAGCAATACCTTGCGACCTACCCCGATGGTCCGCGCGCGGGCGAGTCCGCTTGGGCCTTGGTGCGCCTGGCTCCCAGCCAGGCCGCTGGCGAACAACTGCAACGGCAACTGGAACGCGCCGCCAGTTCCGCGCCGGATTCGGCCGCCGGCTCGGACCGCAGCTGGATTCCCGAGGGTTGGATGAGTCTGGGCGAGTACTACCAATCGCAAAAGCAAGCTGCGCAAGCCGAGCGCTCTTTCGCCGCAGCGCTGAAAGAGTTCTCCGCGTCGACGCGCGCTGACCAGCGCGGACGCGCGAGCGCGGCGCAATATGCGCTGGCCTTCACACACTTCGAAGCAGGGGACTGGGCCAAGGCGCGTCAAGGCGCGCAAGCAGCCGCCGGCGACCCCGACTGCGCCGCCGCGCTGCGCGTGTTTGCCCTGGAACTGGACGTGTTCGCAGCGGCCAAGACCGGCGACGGTCTAGCCGCAGCGAGCGCTTGGCAGACCTTTGCAACGGCTTGCAGCGAAGATCCGCGGCGGCTCGCGGCCCTGCAGGCCGTGCTCGCCCCGCTGCGCGAAAAGCGCGAATACGGCCAGGGTCTGGAGCTGTGCAGCTCGCTTGCCGCCAGCGCCGGCGATCCGGCCGTGGTCGAGTCGGCGCTCGTCGAGAGCGCTTGGCTGTGCATGGACAACCAAGACCTTGCCGGCGCGGCCGCCGCGCTGGCGCGTGTGTCGCGCGCCCAAGGTTCCAAGGCCGAAGCGCTGTTCTTCCTTGGCGAAGCGCACTACGCCAAGGCCCAGTACGAACAGGCCGGACCGATTTACGACCAAGTGATCGAACTGGCCCAAGCAGTGACCGCGGACGACTTGGCCGCAAAGGCGCTGTACAAGCGCGGTTTCGTCGCCATCCAAGCCAAGGATTGGAACGCCTCCGCCGCTTCCTTCGAGGCGCTCACGACGCGCTATCCGGCCCACGAACTGAGCGGCGAAAGCCTGTTCCTCTTGGGAGAGGCGCGCTATCGCGCCGGGGATCTGGAGCGCTGTGCAGCCGCACTGGACAGCTTGCTGCAGACTCAGCCGCAGCACGTCACCGTACCCAAGGCCCTGTTTCGCTTGGCTGTTGCCCGCGGAGAACTCAAACAGTTCCCGGCCGTGGAGGCCAGCCTCGCCAAGTTGCGCGCACACGTGGAAGCAGCCGGAGACCAGGCAGCGCACAAGTCGATTTCCTGGGCAGAGGTCGATCTCTGGCAGGGCCGGGCCCTGGCGGCCCGCGACGACGCGCGCGCGGCGCGCGCAGCATTCGATCGCGTCCTGGAACGCGAGAAGGGGTTGCTGGCAGCCCAGGCGCGCCTGGAACTAGGCAAGCTGCTCTTGCGCGGAGGCGACGCAGAAGCGGCCTTGAGCGAGTTCCTCAAAGTCTCGTTGCTCTTCGAAGACGGCGCCGAGGTCGCCGAAGCCTTGCTCCATTCCGGCATGTGCCTGGAAAAGCTCGGCGATGCGGAGCGCGCCAAGGAACAGTACCGCGCCGTCCTCAAACGCTTTGGATCGAGCACCCAGGCGCAGCAGGCCGGGGAACGCCTCGCCTCGCTGGGCAAAACTCAAGACGCCTAGCCAACCCGACCCACGCTCATGCAGCCCACAGCCATACTCCAATCCAGCACCACGGCGAGTTCCGCCGGCGATTCGTTCTTTGAACTCCTGATGCAAGGGGGACCGGTGATGATCCCCATCGGAGTCTGTTCGGTCATCGCCATGGCATGCGCCGTGGAGCGCGGGCTGCGCATGCGCTCCTCCGCGTTGGGACTGTCGGATCTACCCCAGGAGCTGCCTGCCGCAGTGCACGAGTCGGGCATCGACGCAGGACTGCGGCTGTGTGCCCAGAAGCCCTCGCCGCTGGCGAACATCATGAGCACGGCGCTAGCGCGCTGGAAGGAACCCTACCTGGAGCGCGAAAAGTCCGTCGAGGATGCGGGCATGCGCGAGGTGCGTCACTTGGGCGCGCGCTTGCGGCCGCTGACCACCATCGCCACCGTGGCGCCGCTCTTGGGTTTGCTGGGGACGGTATGGGGCATGGTGCTGGCGTTTCGCGAAATCGGCGTGCGCGAAGGCATGGGCCGACCCGAAGCCCTGGCCAACGGGATTTCGCAGGCGTTGATCACGACCGTGGCCGGTCTGGTCGTCGCGATTCCCGCGCAGTTGCTGTTTTCCTACTACCGCTCGCGCATCGACCGATTCGCGCGCCGCAGCGAAGACCTCTATCACGAGATCGGCCGGGTGATCAGCAATCGCTCCAAGCAGCCGAGCTAGGAGCAAGAGCCATGCAATTGCAGGACGAGGAAACCTGGGACGATGTCGGCGGTCTCATCAACGTGACGCCGCTGGTGGACGTCGTGTTCCAGCTGCTTTTGTTCTTCATGTTGACTACCACGTTCCAACATAAGGAATTGGAGCAACTGGGTGTCGAACTGCCCCAAGCTTCCGCAGGGACGTCCGAGCAGGCCCCGGGACTGGTGATCGAAGTGCACCGCGACGGGCGCTTGAGCCTTTCGGGCCGCACCGTGACCGACGCGGAATTGCGCTTCCGCTTGCAAGAAAGGGCCAAGGCGGACAAGCAAACGGCCGTCACCATCCGTGGAGACGCGCAAGCCATGCACCAAGCCATCGTCGGCGTCATGGATGCTTGCGCGAGCGCCGGGTTGACGCAGCTCGCGGTCGGAACTCTCGAGTCCAAAGCAGCCGGCAAAGCCCCCGGAGGCTAGCTCCAAGCTTGCCATGGCTGTTTCGAGCAATCGACGACCCAGGCCGCTGGCCTTGCAGATGCTGGCCGTGCGTCACAAGCCGATCATCGTGCTGGTCTGCTTGGCGCTCGTGGCGGCAATCTTCCTGGCCACGCGCGTCCTTCCGCGCGTGCTCCACGAGGACCGCTTTGCTACCGCCGAGCGGGTGCTGGACCACGCCACCGAGCTTGGCGACCGGCGCGTCGTTTGGCGCGAACAGGCTCGGCCCGAGCAAAGCGCCTTGGCGGAGTTCGGTGCGCTGGACTGCGATGCCGGCAACGGCTATTCGCTGCCACGCTTTTCTCGCGATGGACGCTGGCTGGTGTTCGCCGCGGCTAGCGGCGGCGCTCCCAGCGACTTGTACCTGGCCCAAGCAGAGCACGGAACCATCGGCGACGTGCGCGCCCTGCCGCTTGCCAACACGGCCTTTGACGAGCGCTGTGCGACGTTCGTGCCCGGGGGGCTGGTGTTCGCCTCCAACCGACCCGGCGGGGTCGGCGGTTTCGATTTGTATCGCATGTCCTTCGACGAAGGCGCGTGCTCGGAGCCCGAGCTCATCGAGTCCGCCAATTCGCCGTTCGACGAACTAGACCCCGCGCCCGGCGCGGGTCGAGGTGATTTGCTATTCGCCTCGGACCGCCACGGCAGCGGATTGGACCTGTACGCCCTCTCCGCCGGTGGCGTCACGCGCCTGGAGCACACGGACCTTGGAGGCGACGAACGCGAGCCGGCGCTCACCCCGGATGGCGCGCAGCTGTACTTCAGCGCGCGCTTTGGTGCGGGCTTCGATCTGTGGCGCTGCTTCGCTACTCCGCAAGGGTTCCTCGCGCCGACCTGCATCGACGAACTGTGCGGCAACGCCAACGAGCGCGCGCCGCAAGTCCTAGGCAGCGGCTTGGAAGTCGACTTCGCGCGCCAAGGCGCTCCCCAATCCGGTCCCAAGTCCCAATTGGGATGGCTGCGCGGCGAAAGCGCAGAGCTGGCGCGGCTGCCTGCGGCGCGAGCGGGTTGGTACGACCTCGTATTGATGGGGGCCATTTTGCTGCTGGCGATCCTGGTGGCGCTGTCCGAGCGCTTCCGCTTGCTGGATCCACTTTGGAAGTTCTACCTGCTTTCGATCCTGGCCCACTTGCTGTTCTTGTGGCTCACCAGACACATGGGCCTGGGGCGCGGGAGTTACGCGCCCTCTTCGGGCGAGAGTCCGACGTTTCAGATTCGCATGCTGGACGACGGCAGAGGTCAGACGCATTCGCTCAGCCAAGTGGAGCGCGGCGGCGAGCTCGAGATGGTTGCCTCGGCCCAAGAAGCACCGGACGAGCCCCTGCGCAGCGTCGTCGCAGCGCAGGAGCAAGAGTCCGAGCCTGAATTGCTGCAGGCCGCGGCTGCGCCCGCCGCTCCCGCTTTACCCAGCACGGCGCAAGCCATGGACGCTCAGCCGGAGAGGATCGAGCGCCGGATCGAGGTGGAGCAACCCAAGGAAGCCGCAAGCCGCGCTTCCTTGGCTCCGCCGGAAAGCCAAACGGACTTGCGCGCGGACGCCAGGCCACTGGCCCAGGAGCGCTCCGCTCTCGAGCCGACCGCCCTGGCGCAGGAAGTTTCCCTGGCCGGCATCGAGCGCCCCAGTCCCAGTTTGCCGGCCCCCTCCGAGCAGGCCCAGCAAAGTGCGGCCACGGAACGCTTGCCGGAAACCAGTCACGTGGCTTCCAGCATGGACGCGACGCAACGGGACAGGACACTCACTCCTGCTCCCGCCATGGCTGCACCCAATGAAACGCTCCAGCGGGCAAGTCTGGGCGCCGGCATGGAGCCGGCATTGAGTGCCGTGCTCCTCGAAGGTCCAGCGCTTGCGGAAAGGCCCGTAGCGCCCAACCGGCCAGCGCTCGAGCAAACGCTCGACACGCTCGCCGGCGCGCGCGGCGTGCTGCAGGATGAATCCACCCCGCGAGTCGCAGCCAGCGAAACCGTGCGCGGCGCACCCTTTGCGAGCGCCGCGGAACGCGCGGGAATGACGGAGTGGATCTCGCGCGTGGATGAACCGGCGGAGCGCATCGATCGCGAAGCGCGCGTCGAAAGCGAGTCTGGTCTGGAACTGGGACAAAACTTCACGCGGAGCGAGGCGGGCGGCGTGGCCAAGGCGCCCGAACGCGTTTCGGCCGCTAGCAGCGGAGCAAGCCTGCCGAGCCAGGCCGCTCCAGGTCCGGCCCAACAGCCGCGCGCGGAAACCGAGGTGGCGACGCCCTCAAAGACGCAAGTTTCGGCCCAGCCGCGGGCGATCTTGCTGGCCTCGGAGTGGTCGCGGCCCATGAGCGGCCCCAGCGAGGGTTTTGAACCCGCCCCGCTGGATGCCGGTCGTTCGACCTCGTTGATCGACGCCCAACTCCCGGCGCCGGACTTGGCGCTGCGCCCAGGAGTCAAGGGCCTGACTGCGAGTCCAGAGCGCGCCAAGCAAGCAACTCCGGCGAGCGTCGAACGGCTTCGATCCAGCGCTCCGGCGCCCGCGATCACAGTGGCACAAGAGCGCCTGAGCGAGAGTACGCCACGTCCCTCGGTCAGCCAGGTGGATCGTCCCAGCCAGACATTTGCGAGCACGCGACTTTCGAGTCCCGAACAGGATCACGCGATCGACCCGGTCGAAGACGAGCTGCACGGCAAGAGCCTGGCTGCCACGTTGGCCACGGACTCCAAATCCATGGAGCAGGACTGGCTAGGGGATTCGCGCAGCTTCGCCGCCCAGCGCAGCTTTGCTGTCGCGGGCCAAGTAGGGCCCACGACGCCGGTGCTCGCGGGACAGACCCCAGCGACACAACCGCTTGCGGAAACCCGCTCCGCGAAACCGCTCGAAGTTGCCAAGGACGCAGCGACCAGCCGCGCTCCGGTCGCGGCCGCCGCCCAAAGAACGACCTCCAGCCAAAGCAACCTGAGCTTGAGCACGCCGGCGAAGCTCGAAGCCCAAGCGTCGGCGTCCAGGGCAGACAGCGCCGGCGCGGAACTGGCCGCCAGCCCCATGCAGTTCGAGCGCCAAGCCAGTTCGCGCCAGGGCACCGCCGCGCGTCCGCGAGCCATCGGCTCCCTGGCTCATACTCCCGATCCCTCGCGGCCGACTCTTTCGCACACGGTTGCCCAAGAGGCGCGGCCGGAATCGCCCGCTTCGCGCCTGGACTCCACACCGTATCGCATGCGCTTTGGGACGGAAAAGGAAGTGGCCCTGCGCGAGGGCGGCGGCGGCGAGGACACCGAACGAGCGGTGGCCCTGGGGCTCTTGTACCTGTCCCGCATTCAGCGCCCCAATGGTTCCTTCGGTGACAAGCAGGACTACGATCGCAAGTACAAGGACACGCGCGTCGGAAAGACGTCCTTGTGCTTGCTGGCGTTCATGGGTGCGGGCCACGTTCCGGGAGGCAACACGGCGCACACCGAAAACGTGGAACGCGCGCTACAGTTTTTGCTTTCCATTCAGGACCCAGAGACCGGTCACTTCGGCGATAGCGAAGCCTACAGCCACGGCACGGCCACCTACGCCTTGGGCGAGGCCTATGCGCTCACCAAGGACCAACGCCTGCTCAAGCCGCTGCGCCTTGGAATCGATCGCATCCTCGCGCAGCAATTGCGTCGATCCGAAGTCGCGACCGATGGGGGATGGGGGTACTACTACCCGGATGGATCCGTGTTCGACCGCTGGCCGCGGGCCTCGATCACAGCCTGGCAGGTCATGGCGCTGGAATCCGCGCGCCTGGGTGGTATGGAAGTGCCGGATGAATCCTTCCAGCGCGCCAAGCAATTCTTGGCGGGCTCCTGGGACGACGGCATGGGTGCGTTCCGCTATTCCCACGACCCGGCGCGGCTCAATTTGGCGTACCCGACGCTGCCTGGTTCGACACCCGCGGCGTTGTTCGCCCTGTCGCTCCTAGGCGAAGACTTGGAACAAAACCCCTGGGACCGCGGGGTCGAGTATGTCGCCAGCCGCGCTCCGCGCGAATTTGCGATGGAGTCCGACGATGCGTTCGTGCACCGCGGCAGCGGCAACTTGTATTTCTGGTACTACGGCAGCTTGGTGCTTTTCCGCGTGGGCGGCGAGCCCTGGCAGCGCTGGAATGCGGGCCTCAAGGAAACGTTGCTGCCGGCACAGGAACCCGATGGCTCGTGGGCGCCGATCGAGGTGTACGCGCGCTACGCGGGGGACGACGCCAAGGATCGCTCCTACACGACGGCTATGTGCGTGCTGTCCCTGGAAGTGTACTATCGCTACTTCACGCCCCTCCTGCAGGTGCGTTAGAGCGAGTCCGCGCGCGTTCCTAGGCAGCCTTCCTGAGCGAATTCCATGGTCAAGACTGCGTCGACAATGGTTCCCTTGGGGACCAAGGCCAGCGACTTTCGTTTGCAAGACACCCAAGGCCGTTGGAGGACACTGGCTGATTTCGCCCCCGCGCCGGCCCTGCTGGTGGCCTTTCTGTCCAACCACTGCCCCTATGTGCAACACGTGCGCAACGGATTGGCACAATTGGCGCGGGATTGGAACAAGCGCAAGATCGCTGTGGTGGGCATCAACTCCAACGACGTACAGGCCTATCCCGACGACAGCCCCGAACAGATGAAGCTGGAAGTCACCCGAGCGGGCTACGACTTTCCCTACTTGTTCGACGCCGATCAGAGCGTGGCCAAGGCCTACCGCGCAGCTTGCACGCCCGATTTCTTCTTGTTCGACGCGCGGCGCGCACTGTTCTACCGCGGCCAAATGGACGGCGCGCGGCCTGGAAACGACGTTCCGGTGACCGGCGCGGATCTTGCGGCCGCCTTGGATGCCCTGCTGGCGCACAAGCCACCGCCTGCGCCCCAACGGCCCAGCCTGGGCTGCAACATCAAATGGAAACCGGGCCGTGAGCCGGAGTGGTTCTCGAAATAATCCGCGCGAAGCCGGGTAGTTGCCTGGGACGGCCCTTTTTTTTCGAAGTCTCTTGCCCCCCGATCATCACCACTCCATGGCTCAGATGCAGCGCCCGAAATCCTCCCTTCCCGTCTTGGTTCTTTCCGCGCTTCTGGGCGCAGGTGCCGGCGCGGGCGCGGCACTTACGGTGGGCCCGCGGGCCAAACAGCGCGTTCAAGCCCAAGCAACGGCCCCGGCGCCCACGGAGAGCGCACTCGAAAGCCTCTCCAATCGCCTCACCCAGTTGGAACGCAGTCTGTCCCAAGAGGCCCAGGCGCCAGGAGCGCTCGAGGTGCAGCGCTTTTCGGAAGCCGACATCGAAGCGGCTGTGGAACGTATCCTGGCCGAGCGTTCCCTGAAGGTCGGCGAACAGACAGCCACGGGCCAAGAAGAGGCGCCGCCCTCCGCCGACGAGAAAGCAGCGCAGCTCGCCGATGCGCTGGCGAAACTGAACGATCCGGCATTGTCCTTCGACGAGCGCACCAAGTTGTGGGGCGAGTACGCCAAACTCGGGCTGATGGACGATTTGGTGAACTACTACGAGCAACTGGCGGCGAACAACCCCAGCAATCCTGACTTGCAGGTGGCGGCCGGCGCGGCTTACTTGCAAAAACTCTTCACCGTCGGCTCCGGTCCGGCGGCCGGGGAGTGGGCCATGAAAGCCGATGGCGCCTTCGACAAGGCTTTGGCACTGGACGAGCAGCATTGGGATGCGCGCTTTGCGAAAGCCTCGAGTTTGGCGTTCTGGCCGCCGATATTCGGCAAGCAGCCCGAAGCGATTGCGCACTTCGAAATCCTGCTCAAGCAGCAATCCGGTGGGCCACAAAAGCCCGACCAGGTGCAGACCTACCTCATGCTCGGCAACCTGTACCAGCAGAACGGCCAGCTCGAAAAAGCCCTGAGCACGTGGAACCAAGGCCTGGCAGCTTTTCCTGGCAACGCCGAGCTCGCCAAGCAAATCCAGCTGAACGGCGGCTAGCAGTCCGTGATGAAAGTAGCTACTGCGGCTTGGCGCGCGATCGCCCTGCGGCGTCGCGTTCGTCGGGTCGTGCTCAGCGGCCAGGAAGGCCGCTTCCGCCGCCCCCGTGTCGCGCTCCTTGCAGGGCGAACGCGCGCTTCGCCTCGCTACGCGACTTTCACGACGGACCGCTAGAGCCGTGTTCCAGGCGTGGCGCTCTTTTGCAGCGCGTCCCAACAGCGCCGCAAGCCGTCTTCCAGTTCGACTTTGGGCGCAAAGCCCAAGGCCGCCAACTTCTTGGTATCGGGCGCGCGGCGGCGAACGGAACCAGGCGGCGCCGGCTGAGCCAGGACCTTGGGGTGAAATCCGGTCACGTCGAACACGTGCCGGGCGAGCGCGGCGATCTCGATTTCCTTGGAGGATCCGATGTTGAAGATCCCGCCTTGACCCGCGCGCGCGTGATCGAGCACCAGGGCCAGCGCGCGCGCCGCATCTTGTGAGTACAGGAAGGAGCGCGTCTGCTCCGGGCCGTAGACCACGAAAGGTTCGGTCCGATTGCGGGCGCGCTGCAAGAACTCCGGAATAACGTGGGTCGGTCCCATGCGCGGTCCGTAGACGTTGTGAAAGCGCACGACCACACCCGCGAAACCGCCCAGCGGCGCGGCGGAGAATACGGCCGACTCGCCGGCCATCTTGCTGGCTGCGTAACTGAATCGCGGCAGGGCGATGTCCCCGATGGATAGCAGCACCTCTTCCTTGGTCGGAATCTCCGTCAACCCCAGGTCGGAGGTCGAGGCGTAGTTTTCGCTCGAAGAAGCAAACAGCACGGCCTTCGGCCGCACCGCGATGGCCGCGTCGAGCACGTTCAGCGTGCTGCGCAAGTTGACGTCGAGCGTTTCGTAGGGGTGATCGGTCACATAGCGCACGCCTACGATGGCGGCCAAATGAAAGATGGCGTCGATCTTGCCTTGGGCCAGGAGCGAGGCAGGAATCTGGCGCGCCAGATCGACGTGTTCCAGGTGGAACTTGGAGGGGTAGCGCTGGGACAAAGCGCGCAAGTCTTCCCGGCCTCCCTTGTGGAACGAATCGATGGCCAATACTTCTTCGCCGCGCTCGAGCAAGTGCACGGTCAAGTCGTAGCCGATGACTCCGGCCGCGCCGGTG
>JAKFYL010000375.1 GCA_021730845.1 Planctomycetota bacterium
CAATCAGACGTGGCCCTTCCAATACTCGCAATTCTACATTCGCGACCGTGTTGCGAACACTACACGCTGCATGACACTTAGTCCAACCGGTGAGCCGGGAAACAACAACTCGGGATTCGGCCGGTTTTCGCCGGATGAAAGTTTCGTTCTTTTTCAGTCGTACGCCTCGAACTTGGTGCCCGGAGACAACAACAATTTCCAGGACATTTTCGTGTACGACATTGCCGCGCAAACTCTAGAGCGTGTCAATGTCTCTCCAAGCGGACAGGAGGCCAATGGCGGATCTGGTATCGGAGGCATTTCTCTTTCAGGGCGCTTCGTTGCCTTCGGCAGCGCAGCTTCTAATTTGATACCAGGAATTGGCAACGGCATGGGCCAGACTTTTGTCTTGGACCGGGAGACACACGAACTCGAAATCGTCAGCAAGAACTCTCAAGGCGAGCTGGCAGATGATCATGTCGCGAACGTCCACATTTCTGGCGACGGCCGAGTCGTGGCGTTTGCTTCCTATGCAAGCAACCTGTATCCAGGCACCAACTTCTATCAGCAGATCTACACGTTCGACCGAGTCACGAACGAACTGCGTTGCGTGACGGTCAGTCCGACGGGCGTTGCTGGCGACGACGATTCCGAGGGGCCCGTCCTGAGCACTGACGGGCGTTTCATGAGCTTCGTCAGTGTCGCGGACAACTTGATCCCGGGCTTCACCCCCCCGTCGTTCAACATCTATCGAGCCGAGCTCCTCACCGGCAAGATCGAGTGCGTATCGGTCAGCATGCACGGCGGCTACCAGAATGCTCAAAGCGTGAACTCGTGCATCAACGCCGACGGCAGGTACGTGGTCTTCGTCTCGCACGCCACGAACTTGGAGCCGACCGCTGGCGAGTTGTACTCGCCGGACGTGTACATCCGTGACATGGGCCTGGGCACTACTCCCAAGGTCTACTGCTTCTCCACGGAAGGTACCGCCGGCTGCTTGCCCTCGATGTCTTTCGCCGGCACGCCCAGCGTGTCCGCCGGCAGCGGCTTCACGCTGACAACCACGAATCTGCGCAACCAGAAATCGGGCCTGCTCTTCTACGCCACGACCGCCTCGCAGCTCACCCTGATTCCCGCCGGTTGGCTGTGCATCCAGCCGCCCTTGGTGCGCACGAACGTCCAATCCTCCGGCGGCAGCTCAGGCACCCAAACCGACTGCAGCGGCAGCCTGCAGCTCGACTTCAACGCCTACGCCGCCAGCGGAATCGACCCAGCCCTGATCGCCGGCCAAGCCGTTTGGTGCCAGACCTGGAGCCGCGAACCCGACCTTCCGGCCACCAGCTACCTATCCGACGCCGTCGTTTTCACTCTCGGGCCCTAGGGGCGCAATACCCAGGCATTCCGTGCTCGAAGCGTTGTGTGGCCGGCCTTGGATTGGTCCGGCCTAGGGATAGGGCAGAGCTCGACCTAGCTCAGACCAGCGTCTCCTCGCGCATGATTTTTCCGTAAGCCACGCGCGCACCAAGGTGCGTCAGCATGGCCCGCACGCCGAAGAACACCTTGGTCAACCAGACGTTGACGGGCTGCGACCTGATCCAGCGGCGCTTGACGAATTCCCCGTACAGCCGAATGCCCTCGCGGTACTGGTCGGGAGTGCCGTAGTCGAAGGGCTCGTCGGTCCGCAGCGGCGCCCAGACCCAGTCGCAGTAGGCGCGCAACACGCCCAAGCGTTGTTCGTCGAGATCTTCTACTCGCATGTCGCAGGACTGAGCCAAAGCCGCCACCAATCGCGCATCGTCGTTGCTGAAGGCGGCACGCTCGGTTTCGAGCACATGCTCGAATTCCTCCGAGCTGAAGCGGTGGCAGCAACCGAAATCGATCAAACCCAGTTTTCCGTTGGGTAAGAACAGGTAATTCCCGGGGTGCGGATCCGCGTAGACCAGTCGTTCGCGGTACCAAAGGCGCATGGATGCGCGCGTGATCTGTGCGCCGTGTCGGTCGCGCAGGGACTGGGCAGGATTCGTGGCCAGGAACGCATCCAAGTGCGTGCCCTCCAAGTAGTCCGTGGTCAGCACGCGCTTGGTGGAGTGTTCGCGGTGCACGCGCGGTACGACGAGGTCTTCCTGTCCCGCCAAGCAGGTTCGCGCGGCTTCTTGGAACTGGGCTTCTTGCTCGTAGTCGAGCTCCTGCTCGAACATGCGCTGAATGCCGTCGAATTGCTTTTGCAAGTTGTTCCAGTCGCCGCTGAGGCGCAGGCCAAGTGCCGATGCCTTGAGGTTGCGCAAGTCATCTCGGATCGTGCGCGCGATGTCGGGGTACTGCACTTTGACGGCCACGCGCTGTGAACTGCCTTTGATGCGTGCTCGGTGCACTTGCCCGAGGGAAGCCGCGGCAAAAGCCTCGGGTTCGAATTCGTCGAAGACTTCGCTGGGATCCGCTCCCAACTCCCTGCACATGTGTTCGCGCAAGAGAGCAAAGTGCATCGGCGGGGCCTGGGAGTGCAAGCGACCGAGTACCTCGCTGAAAGGCGCAGGCAGGACATTGGGCCAGTGGGCCATTACCTGCCCAAGCTTCATGACGGCCCCCCGCAAATAGACCATGCGCGAAAGCACTTGGAGCGCCGCTGCGACGTGGGTTTCGTCGAGTCCGCGGCGTTTGCCATCGGCGTCTTGAAAGCCGCTGCGCAACCACCAGGCCAGATAGGCCGCTGCAATCTTGGCTTGCAGGGTTCCCAGCGACCACATGCGCGTGAAGCGGCCGGTCGGCACCGGCTTGCCGGCGAGTTCACCTAGGATTTGGACGAGTTCCGTTCGCGCGGGGACGCGCTCGTCTGCGTCCTGATATTCCTTGGGGAGGGCTTCGATTAGCTCGGCTAGGGTCGGTTGATTCGATTCCATTGCATCAGCTCTCTTGTGGGCCTTCGGTGATTCCCCTGGTGAAGAGGGAAATCGATCGATCCAGGAGCGCCAACGTGGCTTCCTGGTTGTGCGACGCATCGCGCGTCCAGAACTCGATCACGCCTAGGAACAGCGTCCAATACAGGTGCAAATCGAGCGGGTTCTCGGCGCTGCGTGTACTGCCCTGGATCCAAGTGGCTACGCGATCGAGGTGCATGCGCCGGAATCGCTGCGCGTCCGTTTCGTCGGCCTCGGTCGGGTAAAGGAGCAGGCTGGAGCCCGCGTCCAAGACCTCCGACATCCACGGGCGAAAGGGCTCCAAGTGGCGCAACTGGATTGCGACCCAAGCAAAGAGGATTTCCGCCAGGGACTCACCCGCGCGGCGTTTGGTTTCGAATTCGGCCCGCGCTGTTTCGGCTGCGACCAAGATCAGCGCAGCACCGAGGGCTTCCTTGCTGGCGAAGTAGTTGAACAGCGTGCCGTTGGCGACGTTTGCGCGCTTGGCCACCTCGCGAGTGGTCGCGGGGTCGAAGCCTTGTTCGGCGAATAGTCCGCGCGCGGCCTCCAAGAGTCGCCGCCGGGTTTCTTGCTGGGTTTCCTTGGTCACGCGCATGGCTGTTCCTAATATGAGCATGCTCATTATATGGTCGTTTCGGCCATTTGGAAGCCCCGGCGTGAGGATTTCTTGGTCGGGGCCCCGGAATCCCGTTGCCCGAGGCCCGGACCGCCAGAGGGCTTCTGGAACCAGGCCCGCAGTTGTGGGCCATAGGGGGTGGCTACGCCGTAGCTGTGCGGCCCCCCAGGCTCTCCGCATCCGTTCGCCCAAGCCACGCGGCTGCAGGGTTCTGGACTCGGTTCGCTCCAGGTGCCCCACTCATTCCCAGGCCCGCCTACGCTGGAATCCAATGAACCTCATCGCCACATCTTGTCGGGCCCGGCTCTTCGTCGCCAGCGCATGCTTGTTCGTGAACGCAGCTTCGGCCCAGAGTTTCAACGTTGATTTCTCCGACAATGGAGTCGCGTTGCCGCCGAGCTACGGCGCTGCCGGCATGCCAGGCGTTTGGAACACAGTCGCTCCGCCGTTCTTGGGCTCGGTGCCCCTGGTCGACACACTAGGAAATGCCGGACCCGTGGTGCTCCTGCACCAAGGTGCATCGTCGAGCATCACGAACTACGTCAATCCAGCCTTCACGGGTCACGAAGCCACGCTGCTGCTCGACGGTTGGAATGTGGGCGATGTTCCAGGAATCATGCGCTTCAACGGATTGCAACCCGGCGTCTACGAGGTCGTCGTCTACGGCATCCTGCCGCCGCAGCCGACTTGGAAAACGAAATTCCTGCAACTGGGTTCGAATCCGTCGGTCGGCGGCGCTTATTCTGGCAGCTTGCAGTTGGGCGTCACGCACGCGATCGAACAAGCGGTCGTTGCTTCGGACGGTCAGCTGCGAATCGATTGGGTGCATGGAGGAGGCAGCCTTGCCGGTTTCTTCAGTGGAGTCCAAGTGCGCAAGCTGTGCGAAACGAACCCGGTTGCAACTTGCAGCGCATCGGCGACTTCCATCCCCGGCTGCCAGGGCTCGATGAGCGGCACCGGCGTGGCTTCGGTGAACGCGCCCAGCGGGTTCACGATCCACTCCGGTTCGATCATTGGCAGCGCCAACGGCCTGGCCTACTTCGGCGTCTCGGGACCGGCCGCGATTTCGCTGGGAACGCAGGGCGGCTTTATTTGCGCCAATCCGCCCTTGTACCGTTCCGCCATCAAGTCCAGCGGCGGAACCTCCGGGCAGTGCGACGGCCAATTAAACTTCACGTTGGCAGAGCTCCTGGCCTCCCACCCGGGAGTCGTTTCCGCGGGATCGACCGTGCACGCGGGTATGTGGTTCCGGGATCCGCCCAACCCCGACACCTTCGCGTTGACGAACGGCCTGACATTCGACGTGTGCCCGTGATATGGGTGGATCTGTCAAGCCTCAGTTGACGGATCACACGGTTCCGAGTCTTCGAGGCCGACTGCCGTGCGGGTGGCTGGCCTCGAGCGTTTTTCTTCAGCGCGGTGACAGCCAGGTCGTCCAATCAGCTTGGGCTAGCGGCTCGTATGCCGCTGGGTGCAAAAGCCTACTTCGGCCGCGCTTCCAGCCAGGCAACGAGTTCCTTCCACGCCGCCGAACCGTGGATGGGCGCGGGGTCTTTGAGCGCTTGGAGCGCCTCCGCGTCTTGGTAGGGAGCGCCCAATTCGACCGCCTTGCGGTACATGGCGCAGGCCCGGGCGGCGTAGGACGCTAGCAACTGTTCGCGCGGGGGGCCCGTCAGGTTCGCGTCCGAGTGGGCCTTTTCGAAGCAGCGCACATATGCGAGACCTGCGCTGTGGTGCGCTCGGCCATCAATTGGCAATTCCTGGGTGATTCTTGCCGCCCAGGTAGCCGCGGAGGCGTGATCCAAAGGCGCATGATTGAAGCAGCCCGCCTTGAGCACGGCGAAGTGCGAAGCCTGAAAGTCGCGGTTGTCCGGCGCGAGTTCACGGGCGCGGCGAATGTGCTCGCGGGCGCGCAGCAGAAGTATGTCGAAATCCGGATAATTTCCGCTGAGCCTTTCCACAAAGGCCAAGTTGAACAAGGCCGTCGATAGGCGCGCTTGAAACGTGGGTTCGTTGGGTGCCGCTTCACAAACTTTGGTCAGATGCTCTACCGTCTCTTCGTAAAACTCTCCGGCAGGGCCGTACTCCTTTAGATTGTCGTGGACTAGGCCAAGTTGGTTGACAGCGGTTGCCAAGCCCAGGCGGTACGTCGGTGTGTTCGGAAATTCGGAGAACAGCGCCTCGGCTACCTGTCGCGATTCGAGATACAAATCGCGCGCAGCTAGGAAATCTCCGGCTCGCAAAGGCACTCCTCCCCGATTGACCAAGCTCTTCGCCAAGCCGTCGCGGTCGCTCGGTTCCGCTTGCGGATGCGCTGCGACTAGGCGTGCGAGTTGCAAGCATCTTTCGAGCGCAGTTTCGGCAGCTTCGTTGCGCTCGCCTTTCTCCGTCAAGCGTGAAGAGAGGAACTGGCCGTATTCCGTCCAGACCCCGACGGCAGTGCGCATAGCTGAGAGCTTGTTTTGGTCCTGTGCGAGAACGCGGTCGGATTCTTCCGCAGCCGAGAGCAGCAACTCGCGCGCCTCCGGGATCTTCCCTTGGAGGTCCAGGAATTTTCCCAGCGCCGTGCGGGCTTCGACACGCACCCATTGCAGTGGGATGTGGGCTTGCATTTGCGGCTGGCTGGCGTCCAGTTGCGCGGTCAAGTCGGCAAGCTCCCGAGATGCCCGTTCAAGGTCTCCCGCCATGCCGAGCGCTTCGGTGAGCTTGAGGCGCGAGTGGGCAACTTCGACTCGCAGCGAAAAGTCGTCCGTATCCGCGGGGAATACGGCGGGCCACAGCGAGCTCGCGCTCTCTAGGGTCTTCACAGCTTCCGAATGGCGTCCAAGGCCGATCAGTAGCTTGCCTAGGCGCGTATGTGCGCGCGCCAGCTCGGTCCGTCCGCTGACAGATCCATCGGCGCCGGCGGTTTGGACCACGCGCTCGACCAGGGCCACGGCGTCCTCCAGCAGCCGGCGCTGCAGCGGTTCCATGGCGGGCACGAAGCGCAAGTCCACTTCGCCGACCCGAGAAACCATGGTGTCGATGGCTTCCATGGCGCCGGCGTAGGCCGCTTGAGCCCGATCGCGTTGCACCGTGATCTGGCGCGCTGACTGCCGTTGTTGCCATGCGTATGCCAGCGGAAGAATCACCAGCGCCAAAGCTCCTAGCGTGAGTGCGGTTGCGGCGGCCGGTTTGCGCTGAGACCAGCGCTTGGTCCTCAGCCACAGGCTTGCGCGACGCGCGTCGATCGGTCGGTGCTCCAAAGCGTTCGCCAGGTCCCGGCCCAAGTCCGCAGCGCTTTGGTAGCGCCGTTTGGGATCGGGATCCATGGCCGTGGCGCAGATGGTCTGTGCTTCCCACGAGATCTCGGGATTCTTGCTGCGCACGCTCGGCAGGGCGCCGCTCTCGATGGAGCGCATGATTTCGACATCGCTGCCACCCTGGAACGCTGGCGACAGCGTCAACATCTCGTACAAGGTCACTCCCAGTCCGTACACGTCCGTGTGCGGGCCGATCTCGGACTGGTTCGCGCGCAACGATTCGATGGCCATGTAGCGCAGGGAACCGACTTGCGCGTTCGAACGCGTCAACTTGGCGCTGCCGCGGCCGATGGCTAGGCCGAAGTCCAATAGCAGCGCGCGGCTCAAGCCCTCGGACGTCAACATGACGTTGGAGGGTTTGATATCGCGGTGCAACACGCCGTTTTGGTGGGCGAACTCGAGCGCTTCGCAGACTTGGCGCAGAACGCGCAAGCAGGCCTGCTCCCAAGTGCCAGCGAATAGGTACCCGCCGCTTCCCGGCGCGGGATCCAGGTCCTGGCCACGAAGTTCCGTCGGCGCCCGCCCGCGCAAGCTCTTCAGCACTTCGTCGATGCTCTTGCCGCGCACGAGCTCCATCGCGAAGTAGGGCACCCCGTTTTCTTCGCCGACGGAATGGACCGCAACGATGCCGGGATGCTGGAGCTTGGCGACGGTTTCGACTTCGCGGCGAAAGCGCGCGCGGGCACCGGGAAAGTACAAGTGCTCGGGGCGCACGACTTTGAGCGCGACTTGCCGGCCCAGCCCTTCTTGCACCGCGCGGTACACGATGCCCATGCCGCCTTGGCCCAGCTCTTCCTCGATCCGAAATTCTCCCAACCGCTGCAGAACGGGGCGTCCGTGCATGTGTTCGGGCTCGATCAGCCCTGCGCCTGCCAAGGCCCCGACGCGGCGCCGAATTTCAGACGCAGCTTGCGGGTGAGCCTGGCAAATGGCTTCGAGCCCAGTCTGACCCTCGCGTTCCAAACCTTCGAGCGCGGCGAAGACGAGTTCGTCGATTTCGCCCGAAACGGAGCGCGGGGTCTCGTGCATGGACCTCTTCTTAGTTGGCCGTCAGGCGCGCCAAGCGCCGAGCGCGGTCGCTCGCGAAGCGCGCAATGCCTTTCCAGATCGAGTCCGGGTCGATGTGGGCCTCTTGCTTGAGCTCTTCGACGTTGCCGCCGGTGCGCCAGCGATTGTCCCAATCGGACGACATGGCGTATTCGCCGGCAACCTTGTGGGGCAACCAGTCGTGCATCAAGCGCCGGGCGCCGTTGGTGATCACGGTCGAGTCGATCCACTCCTTCCACGGCAGAACTTGATCGCGGTACGACTCGGGCTGCATCTGGAATAGCTCGTAGGAGGTTGCCTGCACGAGCTTTACATTCGGCCCTTCGCCCGCCAAGAAACGCGGCAAAAGCGTGTACAAGGAATCCGTGGTGCTGGTTCCATGGCAGATCACCACGCCCTGCTGCGGCCGCTGCTTGTCGTAGGGTTTGATCACGTAGGCGCCGCGCGCCGCATCCATGTGGGGCGCCACGCCCAGTTGCTTGCGATCGGGGATTTTTACGTTGGGGCGCGTCAAATGCAGCGCGATGATCGGCTGGGGCGCGCGCAGCGCGGCCGCGAGCATGGGCGCGACTTCGTTGTGCTCCCAGGGATGCAAGTTCAGCACTTGGCCCTCGGGGAACAACTGCGTAACGCCCGGCGAGAAGATGCCAAAGTGCGTACGGCTGTCCTCGGCCGTCTCCGGGCCGGAGTGGCCGACGACCCAGATCACCTTGCCGACCTTCAAGGGGCAATCCTGCGCGAGCTGCGAATACAGGCGCATCAACCCGTACTTGAGATAGGAGAAGCTGCCGTAGGTGGAGCAGCCGGCCCAATAACCCAGGAATTCTTGTTCCGGCAGCGGCGACATGTTCGTCGTCGCGATGCCCACGGTCAGACCGGAATTGGTGAATTCGGTGATTTGCTGCGGCAACAAACTCCCGCCGGGGTTCTTGTTGCGTTCATACCAGCCGAAGTTCTTGCCGCCGCCGAAATCCTTGGCGAACCCGGCGATGCCAGTCGATTCGGCCAGGTCCGCCGAACAGCACAGGAACAACGGTCGACCCATGCGCTCGCGCGCCAGCGAATTGACCCACGCCCCGAACGTGGCGAAGGCATTCTTGTTGGCGACGCTCGTACCGGGCGCCACGAACAAACCCTCGGGCAACTTCTCCGGCGCCAGCCAGGAAGTGTCCTTGGCCATGTTGCGCGCGGAATCCAGCTGGCAGGTCGCGATGTGCTCGGGCACGGACTCTCCCAGTTCGACGAGCGTGTCGGCCAGGTATTCGAGCAACGCTTGGTCCTTGTGCAGCACCGAGAACACCGTTTGGAACCAGGACTTGCTTTGCTCGCGGCAGGCGTTCTCGCCGGGATCGGACTGGTCGCCAAAGCCATCGAAACGCACGCCGTACTTGTCTTGGAAATCTGCACGCCCTTTCCAAAATAGCTCCGAGTTGCGTTTGTGAGCGCTGCCGTGGGAGTGGTAGTCGAATTTGTGATAGCCGCGGCCTTTGCGCGTTTTCACCCACACACAACCCGGCCTGCCGCCGGTTTCCTTGGCGTGCACGATTTCGAGCAAGACCTTGGTGATGGATGCGTAGTCATCGCCCTTCTCCGTGCCGGCCACGCGCCAACCGTAGGGCGCGAACCACTCCTTGGGCGTGCCCGCCACGACCTCGGTGTTGGCGAAGAAATCGATGCCGTGATCGTTCCAATCGACCAGGTAGATGAGGTTGTCCAGGCCCAGACCCCAGGCCGAATTCTTGACTTCGTGGTGTGCTCCCGCGGTCAGCCCGCCTTCGCCTTCGATGGCGAACACGCGCACGCCCTTGGCGCCGGCGTGCTTGAGTGCCATGGCTTCGCCCAAGGCCGCCGGCGCGCCGTGTCCCGAGGGACCGGTGTTGAACTTGAACCATAGCGTCTTGCCTTCCATTTCCGCGTGGCCCGGCAAGCCCTTGTTGTGACGCAGAGTCAGCAAGTCTTGCCACACCAGCGCGCGTTCGTGCGCGTTCGGCACGGCATAGCGCGCTTCGCCGGTCTGGGCGTGGCGCATGCGCAAGGCTTCGTTGTAGACCGCGAGCATGGCGTACACGACCGGATTGCAGTGTCCCGCGACGAGCACCGCGCGGTCGCCGAAGGCCAGCTCGGGCCGCCGCACGTCAAAGCGCATGCCCGCACCGAGCGTCGACGCAACCAGCAGCGGCGTTTTCGAGCGCGAACCGCCCGGATGTCCGCTCTGGCGCAGGTTGAGCATCAAGTCGATGCACTGATCGATCAAGTCGCCGGTCTTCTCCCAATGATGAAAGTGGCGAGACAGGGCCTGAAACGTGGGTTGAGCTAGGGTGGTGCTGGTAGGCATTGGAATTGGCGGCAGGCGGCGCATTCCTCAAAGGCGCATGGACCGGAATTAGGGGGCTCGCAGGCTCGAGTTGCCACTCTACCAGACCCACACTTGCACGAGCATCGAACCGTTACCGAACCAGGCTCGATTGCGGCGGCGGCGGTGGCGCTACCGAACCAGGCTCGAATCCAACACCTTTGGCGGTACCGTACCAGGCTCGAATCCAACACCTTTGGTGCCAGGCTCGTTTGTTTTGCGCGCCACGGCGCGCAAA
>JAKFYL010000438.1 GCA_021730845.1 Planctomycetota bacterium
CGCCCAATCCGTGGGCGAGGAACTCGAGGGCTGGTACGTCGAAGCCGGCTACGACTTGCTGTCGTGGCTCAGCCCCGAATCCAAACAGGCCCTGACCCCATTCGTGCGCTTCGAGAGCTATGACACGCAGGCCGAAGTGCCAAGCGGATTCGCCTCCAATCCGGCCAATGACGTCGATGCCTGGACCTACGGCATCGCCTGGCAACCCATTCCGCGTCTGGTCTTCAAGCTAGACGCCACCGACTTCGACAATGACGCAGACAGTGCAGTGGACCAATTCAATGTGGGCATCGGCTACACGTTCTAAGCACGCGCTCCAGACGCTGGTGGCACTCGCGGCCTTAGCGGGCGGTTTGCAAGCGCCGCTTGCCGCTCAGGTCACGGCCCAGGCGAGCGCCGTTCGCGTAGGTCCAAAGGCTTCCGACACGGATCCCGCGTCGGCCGGAGCGCGTGTAGCCGTCGACGATGCCTTGCGCCTGGCTTTCCCTGGCGCGAGCTTCGAGAAGCGCACGGAGTACTTGAGCGCCGAGCAACGCGCCAAGGCCGGGAAACTGTGCGGCCAAACGCTCGAGCGCGGCGTGTTTACGACCTGGATTGCCAAGCGCGACAAACAAGTGGTTGGCTTTGCGCTGGTCGATTCCCACCGCGTGCGTGCACTCTCGGAAACCGTGCTCGTGGCCTTGGACACCGGTAGCCACATCGTGCGCATCGAGGTGCTGGCCTTCGACGAGCCCCAGGAATATCTGCCGCGGCGAGCGTTCTACGACCAATTCGAAGGCCGGACGCTGGATCGCGAGCTGGAGCTCAAGCGTGGACTCCGTTCCGTTCTCGGCGCGACGTTGACGGCCCGCGCGACCACCGACTGCGCACGCCGCGCCTTGGCTGTGCAAGCCGTGCTGCAGGCATCGCAGCCTGCGGCTCAAGTCGCCAGCAAACCGTGAACCGGACCGAAGCTTGGCTGGTCCATTCCAGCTGCGCGCTGGTCAGCGCAACCGGTGTGGCCTGGGCGCTGGTGCGCTACGGCATGCAGCCGACGGACGATTTCGCCGTCTACAACCACCCCTCTGAGCCTTGGCTCAAGAGCGTGCACTTGTGGTCGGCACCGCTCTTGGTGTTCGCCATCGGTTTGATCTTCCAAGCGCACGTGCTCGCGCGGCTGAAATCCGGATTTCGCGCTCGGCGCAGGACCGGGATCGTGCTGGCATGGAGCCTGGCGCCGATGGTGTTCTCCGGCTACCTGCTGCAAACCACGAGCAGCCCGGGCGCACGCAGCCTGTTCCTAGGGCTGCACCTGGCGAGCTCCGCTGCGTGGCTGGTGGCTTACGTTCTGCACCAACTGCAGGGGCGCACGTCGGCTCGCGCGCAAGCTTAGCCTTGTCGCTGGCGGCTGGCTGGCTTGACACTCAAGCGCAATTCGTTGGGGCACGGAGCGCGCCTCCATTTCCGTCACTTGCCCGTGAGCTGCCACTGATTCTCCTCGGCAACCGCGAGCACCGTCTTGTAGATCTCGTCCCACAGAGCTTTGTTGCAGCCTTCGGGGCCTTCTGGCTTTTGCGTGGCGAACAGTGTGATCGCGGCAGACTTCTTGAACCTCGGATCGTCCAAAGTCAGCAACATCGTCTTCATCGCCGGTGTAGAGTCGCCCCCCGGCCAGGTTTGTTTTGAGGGCAAGAACGACGCAAGGACGCCTCCGATGGTGGGTGGGGAGTAGGCGCTGAACCGCCGGCGCGTCGCGCGGGCAGAAACCTCGGTACTGGATCAGCTCCCCTTGGAGGGAGCCCTTCGCTTCGCTCCGAGCTCCCTCCAAGGGGGCCGTGGACGACGGGGACAATTTCATTCATCGCTGAGAAGCTTCCTTCGGCCCTCTACACTAAACTCGGGGACGAAATCTGTCTCAGTCACCTTGGCAAGGAGGGGGCACACAACGCTAGGGAACAAACGATCGAGGCCAGCCACCACCAGAGGAGGCTAGCCTCGAAAGACTAGTATCGTGTGATCCGTCAACTAGGGCTTGACAGATCCACTCGTATCAGGGGCACTGGCCAGTCGTACCTGTGACGTTCACACAACCCTTGTTAAGGTCACACATCGCCGCGGGCGCCGAATAGCAGTTGATCAGATTCCCGGTCGAGTCGGGATTACAAAAGTAGGATGTCCAACCGGGTCAATCATTGCAGGGGCGTTCGATGATTGCTCAGCAGGCGACTGGCTGAGGCGGAACGGCGGCAGTCGGGATGGCTGGCGTTGCACTTGCGCCGCTTGGGTCGACGAATAGGGCAGCTGAGGCAACGCAAAGACCAGCGGCAAAAGTGGACAGACGTTTGACAGTCATTGTTGATCCTCCAAGTGTCTTGCTATTGGGAAACTCGTTCATGGAGCTTCAACAACTGACGGTTGAAGCGCTCCATTCTCTCCCGGGAAGGTGTGGCTGGCCCCTGAACGAGCGCCGAAATCTCCCGATTTTTCGGCAGGCCGTACTCAAAATAGTTCTGTCGTACTGTCGGGGGCGCGGACTGGCTTTGAGGGATACGGTACACAAGCCCCAGGTCGAAAGTCGACTGGTTTATGTCGAGGCCCGCCTGTTTGCAATCGGCATAGGCAGGGGGAATGTCGGTAAAGATGACGATGTCCTTCGCGTTCCCGTCGTGGTCGCTCCACACCTTGACACTCATTAGCGGCGCAGCCCGAAAGGAACCTTCTACGAATGGAGCGGACTCCTCGGGGTCGCACTGTATTTCCAGGGTCAGGACCTTCGCGATTTCAGGATCGCTCGAATGATTGACCTCCAAGAAAGCCGCCAGCCCTTCATGGACACCCTGAAGAGCAACGCGCACGCCACCTCCGAGTCCAGGGTCGCCGAGAATCTTGGGTTCGCATTCTCCATCAGCAATACCTTGCGCAAACGCCAGCAGTGCGTCGGGATTGAGTCGCCCGAGTAGGCTCTCGTGCAAGTCCATCCTGAGCCCTCTAACGGCTTCTTCGGCTTCGGCGGTTGCCTTCGCTTCCGCGAGTTCAGCAATGCCTTCTTGCGGGCGCACTTCCTTGGAGTCGCCCTCCGGTTCGTCGATGCCGACGCGTGATGCCTCGCTCGAGCCTGGAGTATCCATTTCGTTTCGAGACTCCTTCCCCGTGCGCGGGTTGGGAATCAGAGCCTTTGGACCTTCCTCGCGAAGCGAGATTATTCTGGCAACTCCGAGCGCAAGAACAACCAAGACTCCCACCAGCACCAATTTCGTAGCCGGTTGCATCGAAGTACCTCTCCTGCAGCGTGAATGTTTCCGAAGGTTTGAGCGCCCTCCGAAAACCCAATATCCCGCAGACGGTTGGGTTTCGTTGTGCGCGAGTTCCGCCAGGATGCCAGGGAAGGGGCAAAGGGGCAAAGGTACGTAAGAGTTGTGTTGCGCTGCCGACTGGGCCACGAGCCATACCACTGGGCGGACTCCAATCGGAAGTTCATTGGTCAGCGACAGCCACCGACCGTTTCGAGTGCGCCCTGGGCGCTGATTCCGCGAAGGCGTTCAGGTGACTTGGCTGGGAGAGCGTCGTTGCCGAGCAAGGAGCGCACTCCCGTTCGCGCACGATTCCTTGGCTAGGCCTACCGGCCGTTATGGTCCCAGCTCGCAAGCGCGCTGAGCAGAATGTCCACCGTTACTAGCTTCCCAGCCGTGGACCAAGCTTCTTGCGCAGCTTGATCCATGCGCGTTGATGGAGCTGCTGCGCGGCGTGGATATTGGCGCGACCCAGGCGTGCGGCGATCGACTCCCAATCCGCGCCGCAGTAGTCCCGCAGCACGATGACTTCGCGGTAGTCCTCGTCCAATTCGGCTAGCGAGGCATCGATCATTTCGCGTAGCTCGGCGTTGGCAGCGCGAGATTGGGGCCCAGGGCTCGAATCCAAAGGCCCAGCGCTCTGCAAGTCGGCCAAGTCCTGCTCGCGCTCGATCGATCGCCGCTGAGCGTGAAAGTGGTCATGCATGTCGCGCAGCTTGTTGGTAGCGATGCGCGCAAGCCAGTTGAGCAGATCCGTGTCTCCACGAATTTCCAAGTCTCCAAGCCCGCTCAACGCGGCCTTCCATGTCTCCTGGACCAGGTCTCCGGAGTACAAGAAGCGACGCAACGCGTTGCCGCCTGGTCCTAGCCGGATGCGAACGATCCGCAGCAGACGCTCTTGGTAGCGGCTGGCAAGTTGGTCGAGAGCCGCCCGGTCCCCAGCTTGCGCGCGCAGCAAGATATCCATCGATTGTTCGACGGAAAGCCCAACCAAAGGGCCCGGACAGGATGCTGTGAGGTCAGCCATTTTTTTTTTCGGGCCCGGAACCAAACTAAAGCATCCGCCGCGCTTGGCGACAAATCTCCAGCCACCCGCGGCCGGAGGCAGGTGCGAGCCGGAGCGGCGTATACTTTTGGGGCGTCGCCAGAGCGGGCTGCATGCCGAATCGGTGCGCGCTAGATGCCATGGGTACCGATTCCAGCGCCAGCCTTCGTTCCGAGGCAGAAAGACTATTCGCCGAGGTCTTGCTGGCGCCGGAGCTAGAGCGCGACGGGCATCTGGTGGATCTGTGCCGAAAGCGTCCCGACTTGGCGTCCGAGTTGTCCGGTATGCACGGCGATTGGAAGCGCTTGCACTCCTTGGAACGCGCGGGCCTTCCCAGCACACCGATGCATCGTTCTGTGGACGCCACGGCATCCGGTCGCATGATCGAGCATTTCGAGTGCGTTTCCCTGCTTGGCCGGGGCGGGATGGGCGAAGTCTGGCGCGCTCGCGACAAAGAACTCAACCGTGAAGTCGCGCTCAAGCTCCTGCCCGGCGGCATGCTCGCCCAAGACTCATCCCGCGAACGCTTCCGGCGCGAAGCCCTGGCCGCCGGCCGGGTTGCGCATCCCGGCATCACGACCGTCTACGCAGCCGGGGAGAGCGATGGCCTGGCCTGGATCGCGCAGGAGATCGTCTCCGGCGGCCGAACCATGCGCGATTGGATCGAGGATGTCAGGCGCAGCCCCGAAGTCCCTGCCAACCACGAGCAGCTCGTGGCCGAGCGCATAGCGCTGGTCGCCGACGCTCTGGAGTCCGCCCATCGCGCGGGCATCATCCACCGCGACATCAAACCCCAGAACATCTTGCTCACGGCCGAGGGACTGCCCAAGGTCGCCGATTTCGGACTGGCGCGCCTGGAAGGCGAAAGCGCACTGTCCAGGACCGGTGAGTTCTTGGGCACGTGGGCCTATGCGAGCCCCGAACACTTGGACAGCAAGCACGGACCGGTGAGCGCCGCCAGCGACGTGTTTTCACTGGGTGTGACCATGTACGAGTGCTTGACGCTGCAGCGACCGTTCTTGGGCGACTCGCGCCAGGAGATCTCGCGCGCGATCGTGCAGGACGAGCCCGTAGCGCCGCACCTACTGCGCCGGCGCATTCGACCGGACCTGGCCCAGGTGTGCCTCAAGGCGCTCGCAAAACAGCCCAGCAAGCGCTACCAATCGATGGGGGAGCTGCGCGACGACTTGCGGCGCTACCTGCGACGCGAGCCGGTGCTGGCGCGGGCGCCTGGAGCGCGCGAAAAATTGTTGCACTGGGTATCCAAACACCCAGCCGCAAGCATGGCGATTGCCCTGGGCTCCGCGGCGTTCGTCATCGTGAGCGCGCTGCTGTTTCAGACCATCGGGGCATTGGCTGCCATGCGCGCATCCAACAAGCAGGCCGCGGAGGCGCAGTCGATAGCCTTGAGCGAGCGCGATGTCAGCAACGACGTGGTCCAAGTGCTAGAGGAGATGTTCACCTCAGCTGATCCAGCCAATTTTGGATCCACGGAGCCTACTTTCCGCGACTTGATCGAGCGCGGGCTGCGCCGCTTGGACCAAGGGGGTTTCCGGTCGCCCCTGGCGCGAGCTCGCGTGCAGTCTTCCCTGGCTGGAGTGTTGTCCGCCCTGGGCGACTGGCCCAAGGCCCACGAACTGCTGTCGTCCGCGCTCGAAACGTACACTCAGGCCGGGCAAAGCGACGAACCTGCAGCCTTGGGCATGCGCATGCAGTTGCTCAACGCGTGCGTCTCGAGCAATCGGTTCGAGCAAGCAGAGGAGCTTGGGCCGCCCCTGCTCGAACTCGCTCGCGCCGGTCAGTTGCCACCAAACATTGTCACGCGTGTACTTTCCGACATGGCGCGAGTGCACATGCGCGCTGGCAGGCTGGACCAAGCGCGCGCGCTTTTCGAAGAGGAACTCGACTTGCGCGCCTCGGCAAATGGGAACGACTCGATCCAGGCCGCCTTCGTTCGATCGCACCTAGCCGGGGTTGACTTTCAGAGCGGGAATTTTGAAAAAGCTTTGACCCATACGGCGGGGGACCTCGCGCGACTCGAGCCCTTGCGCGATGCAGGCAATCCCATGGCCCTGGATGTTTTCAACATGCGCGGGATGTGCTTGCAGGCACTGGGCCGCCTGGAAGAAGCCGAGGCGGAGTACCTGTCGTGTCTGGCGGCGGCAGAATCGAAGCTCGGGCCAAGCCATCCTCGTACCCTGAACTTGAGGATCAACGTAGGCACGTTGCTCGCGGCTCGCGGCCTGCTGGCGCCAGCTGAGTACTTCTTTCGTGAAGTGATTCGGGACGCTAAGAAGAGCGTTGGCACTCAGTCGCTGGAATGGCTCACGGCCATGAACAATCTGTGCGGCAACCTCTTGCAACAGGATCGTGCCCAGGAGGCCACTGATCTAGCCGGCGTTCTGCTCGACGAGATCGTCCGGGATCGCGGACGTGATGACATCGATGCGCAGCGAGTTGGTCTCACTTTGGCCGTTGCTTGGATCGATCAGGGGAAGGTGGTGGAAGCCGTTGGGCTGCTGCAATGCGCGCTCGAGTTTTTCCCAGAAGGCACGCGCGAGCACGACTTCGCCCGGCAAATCATTGCTCGCTGCGCCCCAACTGCCACGGTCCCGCCCGCGAGTGCATCCGAGCGTTGAGACGCGGCGCCGGGACCTAGGCAACGGCTTTGCCTAGGGCGAGTTTTGGACGGGAGCGCAACTCAGCTGCCTTGGGCCCCAGCCACGAAAACTGGAATCTCGCGTGAGACAGGCCGGTGCTTTCCGTTTGACCTTGGCCGGGGCCGTGAGTGGCCTTGGCCTGGCGTACGGATCCCGCGGGGTCGGCACGCGCTGTCCGCCCTGCCCGCGATCCATGAACCGTGAAGATCACCCGATCCATGCCTCTGCCCTTGGCTGCTCTAGGGATCCTGCTGTGCGCTGCGCCGGGGGCCCTGGCCCAACTCCCGGAAGTGAAGACTCCGGCTCCGGCTCCGAACTTCCAGGACATCAAGACTCCTAGGCCGCCGCTCTTGCCCAAGGAACTGGAGCCCACACCTCGCACTTCGCAAGCCGTTTCCAGCCGCGAAGCCATGCTCTCGAACATGCCAACCGGCCAAATGGCCGCACAGAATCGAGAAGCGCAACGCGCTGCCACGCCGGCCTTCACCCAGTCCGAAGTCATTTTCGACGAACCCGGCGATGGTCGAACGTGGGCCATGGGCGAGAACTACAAGATGAGCTTTGGCACCGAAGGCGCCACGTTCATTCCGTTTCTTGGCTCGGACGCCCCGCGCAATTATCCCGTGCGGTTCGAACTCAGTTCCGCCAGCATGGGGAGCCTGGAACTCGCGGCCCTACCCGTGTTCGGCGTGTGCCAATCCGGCAAGGAAGTAACCCTCGATCGCAAAGTGCTGCGCGAAGTTTACAAGCTCGACATGGCCTCCGTGGAACAGACCTTCGTGTTCGACACGCTTCCAACTCGCGGCAAGATCGAGCTGAACTTGAACGTCCATACGGAACTCGAAGGCCGCGCTGTCAGCACGGGCCTTGAGTTCGCCAACGATCTGGGAACCGTGCGCTACGGACAGGCGGTTGCCATCGACGCACGAGGATCGCGAGTCCAACTGGCGCAACGCCTCGAAGGCTCGCGACTGGAGCTGGAGGTCCCGGCCGACTTCGTGGAGCGCGCCCAACTTCCGCTGGTCGTCGACCCCATCATCACAGTAACGGCCGTCGACACCAGTGCCTACCACGACACGAACAGCGACATTGCCTACGACGCGTCGACGTCTCAATACATGGTCGTCTTCGAACGCACGTACAGTGCGACAGATAAAGATGTCTGGGGCGTGATGTTCGACTCCAACATGAACCAGCTAGGGATGGTTTTTCCCATCGACTACACGTCGTCGAGTTGGGTTGCACCGCGAGTGGCCAACAACAACCTCTTGGACCAATTCTTCACCGTGGCCACACGCAAGACCTCGGACCTGGGGGGCGACATCGTTGGTCGTGGCGTTTCCGCTTGGGGCTACTTTTCGACCGCACAAGTCGTCGTAAGAGCCAAACTACTCAGTTCACGGTTCATGGAACCCGACATCGGCGGAGATCCTTCCGAGATCGGCCCCGCGTATTATTGCGTCGTCTATCGGCGCACGGTCCTTGCAGATGGGGATCGGGACATTCATGCACAGCTCATTACGAGCGCGGGTGCCCTGCACGGCAGTCCGATCTACTTGGAGAACTCTTCCGGAACTCTCGACTACAACCCCGGCATTTCCAAGTCGGATGGAATGCCGCCGTCTTTCTCCCAGGCCTGGAACGTCGCTTGGTCTCGGTACTATCCGTATCTTCAAGACCACGATCCGATGGTGGCCCAAGTCGGCTGGGATGGCCAAATCGTGACAAGCGCACGCTTGATCGATACGTCGCTGAAGAGTCTCCACTCCTCGTCCCCTTCATCCAGTACGGACGAGACTTTCGATGGCACTCCGCGCAAGTGGATCCTGGCATCGACCTGGAATGAGGGGTTCACCGACGAGGGAAAGCCGCTCTATCTAACCCACGTCCACGGGCTCACGAACGGGTTGGTCCATACCAGCGAAACGATCCTCGCACTGGCTGGGCACAGCATCGACTATCATGGGATTTTTGATAACCAGCAAAGTCCGCAGGCAGACTGTGACGGTTCTGAGTTCGTTGTTGCCCAACATCAATACTGGAACAAGGACATAGGCAAGATCAAGTACACAATCGACCAGCTTCGCTTCACATCTGCTGGCCTAGAGTATCGCTACCCCGTAGAAAACAACTTCACAATCCACCAGGGTCCCCCGGAACTCTTGAGTCCAATGATCGCGAGCGTACACGGAAGTGGAGGCGGAGAATCTCGTTACGGACTCAGCATTGTCAGGCTTCCATTCGATTACTCGGTGGAGCGGGACATCTTCGCCCTAATTTTTGAGCCCGAACCGTAGGGGCGATGAAGTGACGACCTCAGGCCCCACCGGCGATCGCGCGGGTGGGGCCTGAGCTGTTTGTCTTCTTGGCCGGGCAAAATGATCGCGCGCTACGGTCCAAGTGCAACGGCCCCGCCCGCGAGTGCATCCGAGCATTGAGACGCGGCGCCATGACCTAGGCCACGACTTCGCCTAGGGCGGGTTTGGGACGGGAGCGAAATTCAGCTGCCTTGGGCCCAGCCACGAAAGCTGGAATCTCGCGTGAGACAGGCCCGTGCTTTCCGTTTGACCCTGGCCGGGGTCGTGAGTGGCCTTGGCCTGGCGTACGGATCCCGCGGGTTCGGCACGCACTGTCCGCCCTGCCCGCGATCCATGGACCATGAAGATCACCCGATCCATACCTCTGCCCTTGGCTGCGCTAGGGATCCTGCTTAGCGCTGCGCCGGGAGCCCTGGCCCAACTCCCGGAAGTGAAGGTCCCAGCTTCGGCTCCGAATTTCCAGGATATCAAGACTCCTAGGCCGCCGCTCTTGCCCAAGGAACTGGAGCCCACACCTCGCACTTCGCAAGCCGTTTCCAGCCGTGAAGCCATGCTCTCGAACATGCCAACCGGCCACAAGGCCGCGCAGAGTCGAGAAACGAAACGCGTTGCCACTCAAGCCTTCACCCAGTCTGAAGTTATTTTCGACGAACCCGGCGATGGTCGAACGTGGGCCATGGGCGAGAACTACAAGATGAGTTTTGGCACCGAAGGCGCCACGTTCATTCCGTTCCTTGGCTCGGACGCCCCGCGCAACTACCCCGTGCGGTTTGAACTTGGTTCCGCCAGCATGGGAAGCCTGGAACTTGCGGCCCTGCCCGTGTTTGGCGTGCGCCAGTCCGGCAAGGAAGTAACCCTCGATCGCAAAGTGCTGCGCGAGGTCTACAAGCTCGACATGGACCGGGTGGAACAGACGTTTGTATTCGACACGCTTCCTACGCGCGGCAAAATCGAGCTGAACCTCAACGTCCACACGGAGCTCGAAGGCCGCGCCGTCAGCACGGGCCTTGAGTTCGCCAACGATCTGGGGACCGTGCGCTACGGACAGGCGGTTGCCATCGACGCACGGGGCTCGCGAGTCCAACTGGCGCAACGATTGGAAGGCTCGCGGCTGGTGCTGGAG
>JAKFYL010000184.1 GCA_021730845.1 Planctomycetota bacterium
GTCCTACTACCGCGCCAAACCGATCACTTGGAGTTTGGTGTGCTTCTTGATCGCGTTCCTCTTGGCCTGCGGCTTGTGGCTCAAACCAAAGAGCGTCTGGCTCTACCGCGCCTGCGCGGGATTGACCCTGGCCGGGACGTTGCTCTTGACCGCGGCGATCACCTGGCGCTGCTTGATCCGCAGCCGCCCGCCGGTCAGCACGCTGTACGAAACCGTGCTGTTCGTCACTTGCGTGGGCGCTTTCGTGGCTCTGGTCAGCGAGTGGATTCAGAAGAACCGCGTGGCCATTTCAGCCGCCGCTGTGCTGGGAACAGTCGGTCTGTTCATCGCCAACGGCTACGAGACGTTGGACAAGCAAGACACGATGCCGAGCTTGGTAGCCGTGCTCGACACCAACTTCTGGCTGGCAACGCACGTGACGTCGATCACCGTGGGGTATGCCGGCGGCATGCTGGCCGCGCTCCTAGGGAGCATCTACCTGGGCGCGAAGGTGCTCGGGCTGAAACGCGAGAATCCGGCCTTCTATCGCACGCTGTCGCGCACGGTGTACGGCGTGCTCTGCTTTGCGGTCATCTTTTCGACCGTGGGCACGATTCTGGGCGGGATTTGGGCCAATGACAGTTGGGGCCGATTCTGGGGCTGGGACCCGAAGGAAAACGGCGCGCTGCTGATCGTGATCAGCCAACTCGTGATCCTGCACGCCCGCATGGGCGGCTACTTGAGAGAGCACGGCGTGTGCATGGCCGCGGCGTTTGGCGGCACGGTCGTTGCATTCTCCTGGTGGGGCGTCAACTTGCTGGGCGTGGGCCTGCACAGCTACGGCTTCACCAGCGGCATCAGCAAGGTGCTTTGGACCTACTACGGCCTGCAATGGGGCGTCGTGGCGCTAGGCGCCTGGGCCTGGTTGCGCGAGCGAGGGCGGCTGAAAGCGCAAGCAGGCGTGCCAGTCGACGCTCCACGCAGCGCGCTGCCGAGCAAAGGACGCGCCAGCACCGGCGAAGCCCAACCCGTTACGACGAGCGCCTGAGAACGGCATCCGATGCGCGGCATCGTTCCCCACCACCTGAGATACAGGAGTAGTGTCACAGCTCGGGGTATCTAGTCCACCCGTAGTCCGGGCAAGCTGGGCCAGTCCAGCTCGCCCAAGCTGGCACCCAGATCAGAACCTCGAAGGGGTGGACCTGCTTGCCCGGACTACGGGTGGACTAGATACCCCGAGCTGTGACAGCTGCGGAGGACCAGCGATGACCGACCACCTACCCGTCCGCCGCGAGGGCGATTTTCTTCCCCTACTGTCCGCGGCCATGGCTGGGCTGGGCCGAGACGGTGCGAAGGCCTTCCGCGACTACTTCACCGGCCAGATCAGGAACGCAAACACGCGGGGGGCGTACGCCCGCGCAGTCGCGAGCTTTTGCGCGTGGCTTGACGAGCGCGGTGTGGAGCTGCGCGACGTCCAAGCCGTCCAAATCGCGGCCCTTCATCGAGTAGATGGGCACGCGCGGCGCGAAGGCCTTCGACAAGGCCTGCGAGACGCCGACGATCAGGCCGCACCTCGCAGCGATCCGAATGCTCTACGGGTTCCTAGTCGCGCGTCAGGTGCCTCCGATCAACCCGGCGCCCGACGTGCGCGCGCGCTCGCCCAGGCCACGAAGTCGTGCTCGGCGGCGGCGGAGTCCTGGGGAGCGGCCGCGCGAGGATCGTTAGGCACAGGAGGATCGGTGTCATGGGCTCCCCAATCCGACGCCGGGCGCTTCAACGCGCGCGAGTCGATCAACCGTGTGTGCATCGAATGAACAGACGTGCCGGTGCATCTAGCGACGACGCGGAGCGCGCTTTAGGCCGACGCTGGTATGTCCTTCGTCACGTTGTGCAGCATTGTGTCGCCGTCCGTCGGCTTTCCTGGAGCGCGAATTCGTTCATACCAGTGTGTAGACGAACGGCGCAACGTAGGGCACGGCGTGTAGAAACACGAACAGCAACGCGAGCGGAATGAGGAAGATCAGGACCGGTACGAGCCACCAATACGGTCCGTTCCACATGGCCGCGAGCAGTTCTCGAAACGTGCGAATGCCACTTGCGAAGCGCGCCCATTTTCCTGTCATGGTTCCCACCTCTTCTCTGCGTTGGCTAGTATGAATCCATGCTTCCGCCGCCGGAATCGCCGAACTTGACGGCGATCGTTTGTCCCACTTGCAGCGTCGCGCTCGTCTCGAGTGCGGTCGGACGGAGTTGCCCGCGCTGCGGCATGCAGGCGCGACAAGACGGCGGCGTGCTGGACTTCTTGAGCGAACGCGCGCTCACCGGTCGCGGTGAAGAGGTGCGCGAGTTCTACGAACGCCGCCCTTTCCCTGGCTACGCGGACGGGGACGATGCAGCGAGCATCTTGGATCGCGGCCGGGTTTCGCCCTACTTGGTAGCCCTCGACGAAGCCGTCGGAGCCACGGCCAGCGTGCTCGATTGCGGCTGCGGCACGGCTCAAGTCGCGACGTTTCTCGCGCTTTCGGGCGCTCATAGGCGCGTGTTCGGGCTCGATGGGTGCCGCGCGTCCCTGGCGGAGGCCGATCGCTTCCGAGCCCGCGCGCGAATCGCCAATTTGACTCTCTTGCGCGGAGACATCTTTCACCCGCCGCTCGCGCAATCGACGTTCGACGTCGTGCAATGCCGGGGCGTCGTGCACCACACGGCCGACCCCGATCGCGCCACGCGCACAGTGGCTTCGCTCGTTGCCCCCGGGGGGATCTTGTTGTTGGGCATCTACGAGAGCATGGCGCGCGTGCCTCACCGCATGCGTCGCGCATTGGGGCGCTTTAGTTTTCCTCTGGCGCGTCGCCTCGACCCGATCTTGCGTCGCCGTGATCTGACGGAAGGCAAAAAGGACACTTGGATCGAGGACCAGTACCGGCATCCGCTGGAGCGCATGATGCCCGTGCCGCGCAGCGTGCGGCTGCTCGAGGATGAAGGTTTCTCGTGGGTGCGCACTTTGCCACCGGCGGTGGAGGATGGGCAGATGTTCGAGGCGACAGCCCGGCCCAGTGCCGCCGGACTGTGGGCGCGCCGCATGGGCTGGATGATGCGCGGACTCAACGACCAGGATGCGGGGCTGGTGTGCTTTGTCGCGCGCAAGAGCCGCGGCGCCTGAGTTGCGCGCGGAACACTCGAAAGGCCGTTCAGCGTTCATACACGCGATCCTCGATGATCAGTGCGTCGAGCTTGCACCGGTCGAATAGCCGCAGCGCATCGTCGAGTGTACGCACTGTCGTGTCGCCGCGCGCGTTGAGCGACACACAGTAGGCGAGGGGCAAGCCGGTGCGCGCTTCCAGCTCGCGCAGGCAGCAGTCGAGGTGAGTGTCGTGCTCGGAGTCGACACACTGGATGACGCATGTTCCGTCGATGTTTGACAGGTGCGGGGCGCGCTTTAGCAGCGCCGGAAGGGGCCGCACCGCGAGCAGCTTGTAGCGCGTCAGCGCGCGTCCGGCGGCCGGAATCTCGAACAGGCGCTGCGCAGCGTCCTCGGTCACCGCGATCGCCATGGGCCGGAAGTCCTCGCGGCGCTTGAGAGATTCGTTCAATTTCCGTTTCGCGCCTTGGTCCGCGGCGCTCGCCAGTACCGAGCGATGGCCCAGACTGCGCGACGAAAATTCCGCCGCGCCGCGCGCGATTCCGACCAGTTGCCCGCGTGCCAATCGATCGGCGACGTGCATGCCCCACGCCGAAGCGTCGCTGGGAATCTGTTTCGAGCGTTGGTCCGCGCCTGACCCTGATTCGCCTTCCTGGGGCCGGATCGACTCGCCAAAAAAGGCATGCCGTTGGCACCAGCCGCGCGGCTTACCTAGCCCTGTGTGCCACGCGTAGAGCGCCGCACCCAAAGCTGCCCCGGCGTCGCGCGAGGCGGGCGCAACGAACACTCGCTCGAACGCGCCGTGATTGGCGATGTGCGCGTTGAGCCAAGGGTCAGAGGCCAGGCTGCCAGCCAGGCACAAGTTTCGGCTCGGAACCTTGCGCCGCAAGGTCTCGAGCAATCCGTCCAGTGCCTGCCCCAGGCGCTGGAACAAGCTAGCCGCGATGTCGGCGTCGCGCGTGTCCGCACCGCTTGCGCGCAAGCTCGCGCCCGGAACGCGGCGCGGACCAAGGGCCGCTTCGAGGGCGGGAGTGAACGTGCGCTGGACGTCGAACGCGAAGCGAAACGCGTTTTGGTCGATGCTGTAGGAACCGTCGGCGTGGATGATCAAGAGCTGTTCGAACTGCGACTGAAACTTGGGCGTGCCGTGGCGCGCGAGTTCGCCCAGCTTGTGATCGTCCGTACCCGGGATAAACCCGAGAAACTGCGCCACGGAGGAAACCAGCCAGCCGAGCGAATGGGGGAAGCGAACACCGCCCACCGCATCCAGCTGCAAGCCGCGTCCGTGAAACAGGGCGGTGCTGTCCCACTCGCCGGCACCGTCGACGCACAGTACGGCGGCCTCGTCGAATCCGGAGGCAAAGAAGGCACTCGAGGCGTGCGCGACTTGATGCTCCGTGAACAAGATCTTGTCCAAGGCCACGCCCAACTCGGTCGAGAGCTGGCCCTTGAGCCACAGCCGCTCCCCGAGCCAGTGGAACAAATGCTCGGCAAACGGGCCCGAAGATCGCGGAAAATTGGCTAGTTGCGTGATGAACGTGCGCTCGAAACGTCGCAGCGGTTTCTCATAGAAGATCGCGTGCTCGAGCTGCTGCGGTTCGATAGACGCCTGCCGCAAGCAAGCGCGCACGGCCCGCAGTGGCAGGCCGGCGTCGCCTTTGATGCGCGTGAAGCGTTCCTCCATGGCGGCGGCCACCGGCACGCCGTCGGCCAGCAGGCAGGCACCGGATGAATCGCCGAATGCGGAGACGCCGAGCAGGAACATCAGGACTGTTGGCGCAGAGCCATCAACCGGTCCGACATGGCGCCGGATCTCGTAGGCGGAACGCTCCAGCCGCCAGCGAGCGGCTTGCGCCGGGCCATCCAACCGAACGGGGCCAGCAGCGTGAAGTACAAGAGGCGCAGGACCACGCGCCCGAATGCCGCCGCTGCACGCATGCCCGCACGACGCCACGTGGCCAGGATGCGCGACCCCTTGGCGAGGCGCATGGCCTGCTCGACCTCCGCGCTGCGGCCGGATTTGCGCCAAAGCTCCAGGCAACGGCCGGTGTACGCGACGTGGTACTTCTCGTCTTTGAGGATGGCTGTGAACAGCGCCTGCGTGGCAGGATCGTCCGCCGTCTGGCGCTCGAACTGGGCAAACAGAGCGGCGGCCTTCTTCTCCGCGACGTGCAGCATCGCCACGTAGGCAACCTCGCCCAATTCGTCGATCAAACCGAATTTCAAGAAGCCGTGCGAGTCGACCTCACTGGTCGGGCGGCCGCGCGACAGATCGTGCATGCGTTCCGACTCGGTCGCAACGACGGGATTCGATGCCACCGTGCTGCGCAGCTCGGTAGCACGGCGGTGGAACATTTCTGCGTGGCGCACCTCGTCTTGTGCGTGCCGCAGCAGGTGCTGGCGCAAGTCCGCGTCTGAGACGATGGTTGCGGCTGCCGCAATGTCGCGGCCACCATCTGCTTCGGTTCGCGCGAAGCTCTCGAGCGTGCGCAGTTTGCGCCACGGATCGCCCCAGATTTCGTGGCGAATCGGCCGAGTCGCCGAGGCAACATGGTCCATAAGGTGGGAAGTCCGGTTGGTCAGGCCAACGGCGCTAAAAGCCTCTCACGCGCCTCGCGTGGTCTTTAGTTTACCCGATGTCAGCGCTTCCTGCGTTGCGGCTCACGAGGCGCAGAACCCCATAGCGAGTCTGCGTGTAGGTCGAGCGTAACCAAGAACTGAACCACAATTCACGCCGGCGGCAATTGTGGGGTTGTGGCCAAGACTTGGAGCAAGATCGCGGTCCTATTCGTTGCGCTGGGCCTTGGGGTCCTCGCGGCGGAGGCTTGGGCCCGCCGCATAGCGGCTCGACAGGCGCCACGGCCGGAGATTCAAGGCGACGTTTTTCGCCGATCGGACGACACCGCCCTCGGAGTGGAACACGTACCAAGGGCCAGCATGCGCGCCATCTACCGCTTGGCCGCCGATGCGGAGAGCTTGATCGTCGAACACGAGATCAACGATCTTGGCTGGCGCGGTCCCGAGTACGTGCTCCCCAAGCCTCCCGGTGTGGTGCGCATTGCCTGCGTAGGAGATTCCCATACGTTCGGGTTCGGCGTGCCCAACGCCCATACGTGGCCGGCGTGTCTGCAGCGAATGCTGCCGGTGTGGTCCGACGGCCGGACGGTCGAAGCCTGCAACTTCGGTATCGGGGGCCTGGGCACCGAGCAAGAGGTGCGACTCCTAGCGACGCGGGTGCTTGAATGCGAACCGGACGTGGTCGTGCTGCAGACCTACATGAACGACGCGGAACGCAGCTACGAGGTGTCGAGCTCAACGCTTGCATACCCGGGACTGGCCCCGCCGATCGATACTCGCAATCACGGTCTATGGGCCTTTGTGCGTGCACGTTCCTGCTTGGTCGATCTGGCGATCCGGGCGCGGATCCAGTCCCAACTATCCAGGTACTACGTTGCCAGCCGAGCAATGCGCTACGCGCACGGACACGCGGAGCGCGAGCGATTGCAGCGCGCCTTGCGGTACGCACGCTGGATGTGCCTCGAGCGGGGAATCCCCCTCGTCGTGGTCTACTATCCCTTGCTGATTCCTGATGGGCGACGCCTGATGGCTCACCAAATCGGCGACGCGTGGAGCGAGCTGTGTGCCGCGGAGCGCATCCCATTCCTCGACCTGGAGCCCAGCTTCCTGGGACGGGATCTCGAGCGCTTGCGCGTGCACCCGCTCGACTACCATGTCACCGGAGAAGCCCACGACATCGCGGCACTGGCCATAGCGAACTTCCTGCGAGAAGGCGACTGGGCTAGGCCTCCAGGGCCCTGAGGTTCCGAGTCGAACTGGACGTCAAGACCGGGGCCGACGCCCCCGTTTCTCTCTAGAGGTGCGACCTCGCGGCGCGCTCGCGCGCTCGAGCATCCACGGTTTCCGCGAGTGCCAGTGCAGCGATCGCCAGGCCGATGCCCCAGGTTGGGCTGGGGACATAGCGCGCGGCTAGCGCCGCCAGGATCGCGATGCCAAGGCCGATCCCGGCCAAAGGGCCGAACCAGTCCATGTTGATGTGCACTTCCTTGGGGTCCACCGAAAGCGGCAGGTCGCGCACGAACATCTTCCAGCTTCCGCGCAGCGTGAACCACGCAGTGGCTGCCGCCAGCGGCGTCAAGCGCAGGGCGAAATCCAGGCCGCTCATGGCTGCGCACGACGCTCCAAGCAGCAAGTACAGCGGCAGCACGAAGCGCACCGCGACGGCCTTCCTCGCGCCACTATCGATTTGGGCGCGGTCCATGGGGCTGGTTTCCAAGATCCAGCGTGCAGCTGCCGAGCGCGATAGGGGCACATGTGCGCACAGGAGCGGCAAATACAGGCTGGGCAGAAACAAGAGCAGCGCCAGCAACGTGTCGCGTTCGCTTCCGGCCTCGCTGCGCAAGCCGACGAAAACGAAACCGAGCGGAACCGCCAGCAGTGGGTAGGCGCGCAGCGCGAAGTCCGGCTCCAAGGGCAAGGCGTCGAACACCAATTCGAAGCTGGCGCGCTCGCTGGGGCGCATCCAAAGCCTGCGCGCCAAACGCCGCAGCGGCGTTAGGGCCAGAGAGGTCAGCGACACATTGCGCACGGCGCGACCCTCCTGCGGTGCCGGCAAGAACACCAGCAGGCCCAGCGCGAGAACGATGAGCGCGGTCAGCGTGGTCCAGCGCCAGGATGTCTCCAGCGCCACGACTTCCGCCAAGCGCAGGGGCGGGGCCAGGCGCAGGGGCCATCCAGTGGGCAACGATTCGGGAGTGGAGAAGCGCAGCGCCAGGCGCGGTCCGAACACGGATCCCAAAATCGCCAGCGACCACAGCGCGGTTTGCACTCCGACCAGGATCCAGGTGGCCCTGTCGCGCGCCGCACTGCGCACGAGCACAAGCACGGCCGCGATCGTCCAGGCCTGACCCAAGGCGGCAAGCACCAAGGCAGCGCGCTGCTCCAAGGACCAATCGACCGCCAGCAAGGCCCAGGGCAAGCCGCTGGCTAGGCCCAGCCCTAAGAGCAGCAACGCCAGATGTGCCGAGCGCGCGATGCGCACTTCCAGCGCGCGCACGGGCTGGCTTTTCAGCCAATCGCCGCTCTCGTCATCTCCCAGCAGGGGGGCCAGTTCTCCCAGCAGCGGCAAGGCCACCGAGAACGCGCTGACGCACAGCGCGGCGGCGGCGAAGGCCCACGCCGAGACTTCGCCGCGCAGGATTGCTGCCCCAGCTGCCGCCAACAACGCCTGGGACCAAAGCGCCGCGATTGGGCTCTTGCCTTTGCCTTGGGCTTGAAGGCGCGCCGTGAGCAGGGCCCGGATTCGATGCAGCACGTTGCGTAGAGTACGCGGCCCCATGGAACTTTTCTTGAAAGGGCCCGCCGGAAGATTGCAAGCCAAGCTGTGGCTGCCCGAACTCGCCGATCGATCCGCGGCCCATCCGGTGCGCCCGCCGCCTGCGGCGGCTGTGGTGTGCCACCCTCACCCGGTGCACGGCGGCACCATGGACAACAACGTGGTCTTCCGGGCTGCGCGCGGGCTGCAAGCTGCCGGCCTGGCCGTGTTGCGCTTCAATTTCCGAGGCGCAGGCATCAGCGAAGGCGAGCACGATGGCCGGGGTGCGGAAGAGCTGGACTTGCTCTCGGCGCTGGACTGGATGCAGGAGCGTTTCCGCGGCGTGCCTTTGTGGGTGGCCGGTTTCTCGTTCGGCGCGCGCACGGCAGCCTCCTTGGCGCGGCGCGAGCGACGCATTGCACGCCTGATTTGCCTGGCTCTGCCTTGCAAGGCGTTCGACTGTCGGTTCGTCGTGGACGTTTTGCCTCCGACCTTGTTGTTGATGTCGCGGCGCGACGAGTTCGGTACGCTGGCCGACCTCGCCGAACGCGTAGGAGTGTTGCCGGCGCACATACAGACCGAGGAACTCGACGGCATGGACCATTTCTTCCGCGGCCAAACCCCTGAACTCGAGGCGCGCGTGCGCGACTACGCTTTGGAGCACCTACCGCGATGAGCGCCCTGACGCTATTCCCGCGCGAAAAGCAACCCGCGATCCGGCAAGTGATGATGCCGCGCGACACCAACGCGCTCGGCACGATTTTCGGAGGAGTGATCCTGTCGATGATCGACCTCGCGGCAGCGACCGAGGCGCATGTATATCACCCAGGCAAGCTGGTCACGGTGGCCATGGACAAGATCGAGTTCAAGCAACCCGTGTTCGTGGGCGATCTGGTGTCGCTGTTTTGCACGGTGGCGCGCATCGGCACCAGTTCGATCACCGTGCGCGTCGAAGTTTGGGCCCAGCGCGCCAAGGCGCGCGATCAGTTCGTGCCTGTGACAGAGGCCAGCGTCACGATGGTCGCGGTCGATGACGCGCTCAAGCCCACGCCGATCGTGCGGCGCAAAGAGCCTGGCGCGCGATAGAGCTTGTGTGTGCGCTGCTAAGCCTCGCGGATGCTCGGCAGTAGGTCCTGGATTTTCACACGCCCGGCTTGCGCCTCGATTTCTGCCGAGTGTTCTCCCTGCTTCTTCTTGGCGCCTTGGAACAGGCCCTCGAATACGGATTTCAACTCGACGCCTGAGAGTTTGCGGTCGCTGGCGTAGTACTGCTTGGCCGCTTGACCCAGGGCATAGGTGCTGGCGTAGGAGAAGGCCGAGCTCGTCGCTTGCTTGGCTGCGCCGCGCACCAGACCGCCGCTGAATCCGCCCATGACCTTGCCCAGCAGCCGGGTGGCGTACTTCTCGAGCACCTGGCCGGCCATGCCGACACCCGCCGTGGCCATGAAGTCTTTCACGTGCCCGCGGTCCAAGTCGTAACCAAAGCTCTTGCCGATCTTGTAAACCAAGCGCATTTGCAGAGGCACGATGGCCATGGTCGCCAGCGAGTTGGGCAGCAGTTCCAGGGCGCCGTTGAAGATGGCGGACTTGTGGATCATGCGGTCGAGTTCGGCGTCCGAGACGCTCGCAGCGGCCTTGCGGCTGGTGGATGTCCCGGGTTTTGCCAAGCTGGGCGCGAGCGTCAGGGCCTGAGCATTGTCGATCAGGTTCTGCGCTTGGTCCTTGGGAACGCCTAGCGCGGAACGCAGGTCTTCCAAGAACTTGCGCTCGCGATCGGAGAGTCCTTCGTCCGCGGCGCAAACGCACACGGCCATCTCGAGGGCCTGCTCGCGGGTCTGAGGCGAGAGCAACTGCGCCGCGGCGTCGGCCGTCGGGCGTTTGCCGGTGAGCACGTCCTGGTAGACGGCCGTCGCCTCCTCA
>JAKFYL010000263.1:0-6770 GCA_021730845.1 Planctomycetota bacterium
ACTCCCAAGCGCCCTCGCGCCGCTCCGCCGACCGCGGGAGAGCGACCGCATACCCGCCGTCGTGCCCCGCGTACCGGCCTCCGCGCGACTCGGGCACGGCGGTCATGCGCTTGAAACGCCTATCCTCTGCTAGGCCCCCAACGCCTGGCGCAGCTCGCGCTCCAGCACATCCAGGCTGAGCCGGCCGGGCAGCTCCTTGTGGTAGCCGCGCACCCAGGTCTTGGAGTCGATCAAGAAGAAAGGGATCGCGCGCTTGCCAGTCTCGCGCTCCAATTTCTCCGCTGCGCCGTCGACGGATTCGATGTCGATTTCGGAGTAGGGCAGGCCCGCGCCGACCAAACGCTGCTTTAGGTTGCGGCAGTCGCCGCACCAAGCCGCGCTATACATCTGGACTTGGTGACCTTTCAGGAAGGAGAAATCGGGCATGGGCCAGTCGAGGATTGGGGGAATCGCGAGGGGGGGGGGCGCGGGTCAAACCCCGCGCCTCGGCTCAAGCCTGCAAGGCGCGGGCCAGAAAGTAGTGGGCTGCGTTGAAGTAGATCAACAGGCCCGTGACGTCGCAAAGCGTGGCCACCAACGGGGCGGAAGCGCTGGCGGGGTCCAGGCGCAGCTTGCTAAGCACGATGGGCAGCATCGAACCGACCAAGGCCCCCCACAGCACGACCCCCACCAGACTGATCGCGACGGTCAAACCGAACTCCGTGGCGAACGCTCCATAGGTGGTGGAGCCGGCGGCCCCCAGGGCGATGCGCAGCAAGCCAATGGTGCCCAGGATCAGACCCAAGCTGAGCCCGGTCAGAAGTTCGCGGCGCATGACGCGCCACCAATCGCGCAGTCGCACCTCGCCCAGCGCCATGGCCCGGATCACGAGCGTGGAAGCTTGGGATCCCGAGTTGCCCCCGCTGGAGATGATCAAGGGCACGAAACTGGCCAAAAACGCTACTTTGTCGATCGAGTGCTCGTAACGAGCCATGGCGGTGATCGTGAACATCTCGCCCAGAAACAGGATGATCAGCCAAATCGCGCGTTTTTTGATCATCCCGAACACGCTGACGTCCAAGTACGGCGCTTCGAGCGCTGCCGTGCCGCCGAGCTTTTGGATGTCTTCCGTGGCTTCCTCCTGCACCACGTCGACGATGTCGTCGGCGGTCACGATGCCCTTCATGCGCGCTTCGCTGTCGACGACCGGCAAGGCGATCAAGTCGTGTTCGGCAAAGATGCGGCCCACGGCCTCCTGGTCCATGGTCTCGGGCACCGAGACCACGTCCTTCTTCATGATGTCGCTGATCGAGGCCTGGCCTTTGGCCCGAAACAGGTCGCGAAAGGACACTACGCCCAGCAATTTCTGTTGCCGGTCGAGCACGTAGCCGTAGTAAATGGTCTCGAGCTGAGCGGCGGCCTGCTTGCGCAGGTACAAGATGGCCTCGTCGACGCTCATTTCCGGCCGCACGCGTGCATAGCGCGGGCTCATCAGTCCCCCGGCGTCGTCCTCGGAGTAGGCCAGCAGCGCGGTGACTTCGCGGCGGTTCATCTCGTCGAGAACGGACAGGAACTCGGCGCGCTCGTGCTCGTCGGCTAGTTGCACCAAGTCGGCGGCGTCGTCGGGCGCCAGCACGCGCACCCACAGCCGGCGTTCCGAGGGCGGAAATGCCCGCAGCAGCTCCAATTGCTCGACCGAGGCCAGGCTCTCGAAAAACTCTTCTCCCTGCGAGGGCGTCAAGAGCCGGAAGCCGTCTACCCGCTCCTGGGTGTCGAGCACGCTCCAAGCGTCGCGGAGTTCCTCGGGTAGGAGCTTTTCCGCACTTTTCTGCGCGCTTTCTTCGGTCATGGCATCCCAGGGCGCCTGCACCGGGAGCCTAGGGCTTGGCCGGGTCCGCCGCAATCTTTAGAGCACTACGATTCGGCACTCCTCAAAATGCCTCCGATCCTTCACAATGTCCCCATGAAGATCGAGAAACTGATGCAACGCGGGATCCAGACCTGCGCCCCCGGGGACAACCTCGCCAGCGCCGCTCAAGTCCTGTGGGAAAAGGACTGCGGCAGCGCGCCCGTGGTCGATGCCGAAGGACGGCTCGTGGGCGTCATCACGGATCGCGACATCTGCATGTCCGCCTTTTTCAAGGCGTCGCGCCTGGATCAAGTCCGGGTTGCGGACGCGATGTCCAAGCAAGTCGTCCAGGCGCAGCCCAAGGAATCCCTGAAGGCTGCCGTCGAGCGCATGTGCGCGGCGCGCGTGCGGCGCCTGCCCGTTGTCGATGGGACGGGCGTGCTGGTGGGCATGTTGACCCTGGCCGACCTGGCCAAGAGCCGTACCTCGCGCGCGGCAGCGGCTAAGGTCCTCGCCGCCGTCAGCTCGCGCCCCGAGCCGGCAGCGGAAGCCTTGCCGGTCATGGAACTCAAGCCGCGACGTGCGACGAGCGCCCGGGCCAAGGCCCCGGTCGCCGAGCCCCGTTCTCGGCGCGCGAGCGCCCGCAGGCGTGGCTAGCTAAGAGCGTGTTGCCCGGCAGCGCCTTCTGGGCCGCTCGGAGCGGTGTCCAGCCGGGCGTCTAAAGCGCCTTGAGCTCGCTGACCAAGTCCTCGAGGGCTTTCTTGGCGTCGGCCAGCAGCATCAGCGAGTTGTCCAATTGGAACAGCTCGTTGCGGATGCCGGCGTAGCCCGCGGCCAGTGAGCGTTTGACCACGACCACCGTGCGCGCTTCCCACACCTTGAGCACCGGCATGCCGGCGATCGGCGAGGCCGGGTCGTTCGTGGCCGCCGGATTGCAGACGTCGTTCGCGCCCAAAATCAGCACCACATCGGTGTTCTTGAAGTCGTCGTTGATGCGATCCAATTCGAGCAATTGCTCGAAGGGTACGTCGGCTTCGGCGAGCAGGATGTTCATGTGCCCTGGCATGCGGCCGGCCACCGGGTGGATCGCATAGCGCACCAGTACGCCCTTCTTTTCGAGCAGGGTGGCGAGCTCGCGCACCTTGTGCTGGGCCTGGGCCACGGCGAGTCCGTAGCCCGGCACGATGATCACGCTGCTGGCTGCGTCCAGGAGCGGTGCTACCTCTTCAGCCGAGGTCGACTTGACCTTGGTGTAGCCCTCGTCCTTCTTGCCACCCGTATCGGCCTGCAGCCCGCCGATCAGGACGTTGGTGAGCGAACGGTTCATGGCCTTGCACATGACTTGGGTCAGGATGATTCCCGACGCTCCGACCAGCGAACCGCCCACGATGAGCAGGTTGTTCTGCAAGATGAAGCCGGTTGTCATGCCGGCAATGCCCGAATAAGAGTTGAGCAGCGCGATCGCCACGGGCATGTCGGCGCCGCCGATCGGCATGGTCAAACCGACGCCCAGCACCAGGGCGAGTGCCGTCAAACCCCAGTTGGATAGAAACAGCGAAGCTGGGTCGTGGGCGATGAAACCGCCCCACACGGCGAACAGCACGCACAAGAGCCCCAGTCCCGCATTGACGGGCAGGGAGCCCAGTACGCCAAAGCGGTTCTTGTGGAGCTTCCCGGCCAGCTTGGCGTAGGCGATCATCGATCCGGAGAAAGTCACGGCTCCAACCACGATCGCCAGCGAATCGGCGATGGCGAAGTCGGCGCCTCCAAAGCGCGCCAGCGTGAGTCTGCTCGCGAACATTCCGCGAGTAGCCTGGGCGAGCTTGGGGATTTCGGCCATGCCCACCAACATGGACGCCAGGCCGCCCAAACCGTTGAAGAAGGCCACGAACTCGGGCATCGCCGTCATGGGAACGCGCGCTGCCATCCACCACCCGAGCCCCGAACCGAGGCCACCGGACGCCAAGGCCCACATCACCGACTCGGCGGTCCAGCGCTTGAACACGAGCAGCCAAGTCACGGTGGCGGCAATCGCCAGGGCCATGCCCCAGGTGGCCAGCGTATTGCCGCTGCGCGCGCTCTTGACGCGGCCCAAACGGATGATGCCGATCGTGAACAGGGCTCCGGCGAGGATGTAGGCCAACTCGTCGGCGATCGCGACCCACGCTTGGAGCGACATCAATCCCTCTTGGAAGCGGAGTCTGAACCGGGCGCGCGCTTGGACTGGAACATGCCCAGCATGCGGCTGGTCACGGCAAAGCCCCCGACCACGTTGACCATGGCTGCCGCGATGGCCACGGCTCCCATGAGCTTGCCGGCCAGCGTGAAGTCTGAACCGACGCAGTAGAGGGCGCCTAGCACAGTGATACCGCTGATGGCATTGGATCCCGACATCAGCGGCGTGTGCAGCGTCGCGGGCACGCGCTGGATGATCACGAAGCCCAGAAAAGCGCTGAGCACGAGCACCCACAGCCCTACGAGCAGGAACGGCAGCCCAGGATTCGAACCCGAAAGCAGCGCGAGACAACCGATCGATGCAGGCATTACTTTGCTCCCTTGGTCGTGAGCATTTCCATGGTGGCCGCGTGTTTCACTTCGCCGGCGTGGGTCAATAGACAGCCGGCCAAGACTTCGTCCTCGAAAGCGCGCGCGATCACGCCGCCCTTGGTCACGAACAGGCGCACGAGCGCCAGCACGTTCTTGGCGTACAACTCGCTGGCATGGGTGGGCACGCTGGCGGGCAAGTTGGCCAGACCCACGATGGTCACGCCGTGCTTGACCACCACCTTGCCGAGCTCGGAAAGCGCGCAGTTGCCGCCGCTCTCCACGGCCAAATCAACGATCACCGCGCCCGCTCGCATGCTGGACACCATGCCCTGGTCCATCAAGCGCGGCGCGGGTCGACCCGGCACTTGTGCTGTGGTGATGACCAAATCCGCTTCGGCCACGCGCTTGGCCACTTCCTCGCGTTGGCGACGCAAGAATTCCGGACTCGCTTCCTTGGCGTATCCGCCCGCGCCCTCGAGGTCCTGCGTGCCGGGGACGTCGATGAATTTCGCTCCCAGGCTCAGCACTTGTTCGCGCGCGGCCAGGCGCACATCCGTGGCTTCGACCGCGCAGCCCAGGCGCCGCGCCGTGGCAATGGCCTGCAATCCGGCGACACCGGCGCCGAAGACCACCACCTTCGCGGGCGGAATCGTGCCTGCGGCAGTCATGAGCAGCGGACACAGCTTGGGCATGTGAGCGGCCCCCAGGAGCACCGCCTTGTAGCCCGCGACCGTGGCCTGCGACGACAGCGCGTCCATGGATTGCGCGCGCGAGATGCGCGGAATCAAGTCCATGGCCAGCGTCGAAATCGACTTGGCGCGCAAGGCTTCGACCACATCCAGCCTCTGGGAGGGCACGATCATGCTGACCAGCACGCAACCGGACGGCATGCGCGCCACTTCGGCTAAGGACGGCGGTTGCACCCGCAGCACGAGTTCGGCTTGGTTCACCTCCGCGGTCGAAGCGATGCGGCCGCCGACCTTGGCGTAGGATTCGTCCGAAAAGTGGGCCGCCGCCCCAGCACCGGACTCCACGATCGCGTCCAGGCCCAAATCGCGCAGTTTGGCGAGCGTTTCGGGACTGGCGGCGACGCGCTGCTCTCCGGGGAGAGTTTCCTTGGGCACGAAAACGGACGGCATGAATAGGGTCCCGCGGCGCGGGGGGGGTGGGCAGAGAAAGGGGCGAAAGAGTCTACAACGCACGCGCGTTCGGCTCGACAAATCCGGCCCCGAAGGCCTACGATGCAGCTTGCCCCGCTGTGCCAGGACCTTACCTGGGGCGTTGCGGCGGCGCTGACGTCCGTCCATTCCCACCATATCCAGAGCCCCATGGCTTCTTCGCGCAACATCCTCATCGCCCTCCTGGCAGCCGCCGGGATCGGTCTCTTGTTCACGGCCCGCGCCCGCGCTGCCCAAGCGGCGGCAGCACAAAGCTCGGCGGTCAGCACTTCGGTGGCGCTCAGCGGCCCGCAGCCCGACGATCACGAGGCGCTGGAAAAAGCCATGGAAGGCCTCAAGAAGAACTTGAAGGCGCTGTCCATGACAGTCGCGGATCCCGCTCGCAACGCCGACTCGCTCAAGTCCTTGCACGCCATGCAAGAGATCGTATTGGCCGGCAAGCTGCTCACTCCGGTCCATGCCAGCCAGGTGCCGGAAAAAGACCGCGCGGCATTCCAAACCGAGTACCGCCGCGACATGCTCAAAGCCTTGGTCGAACTGGCCCAGGCCGAGATGGAGTTGCTCGAAGGCAAGAATGAAGCCGCCAAGAAGCGCATCGCAGAGAGCATCGTGACGCACCGCGACGCGAGCCACGCCAAGTACGACCCCGAGTAGTCCCGCAGACGCCCAACCACAAAACCTATGCGAAATCTGCTGCTATCGCTCGTCGCAGGCGCGCTGCTCGCGCTCCAGTCGGCTGAAGCTCCTAAGGCAGCAGGCGTCGAGGTCGGCCAGATGGTGCCTGCCTTTCGACTGAACGATTCGACTGGACGCGCGGTGAGCGTGTCCGCGCCCAAACCGGGCGAATCGGGGAAATGGACCGTGCTCGCCTTCTATCCCAAGGCTGCGACGCCTGGCTGAACCAAGCAAATGTGCTCGCTGCGGGACGTAGCGACAGATTTCCAAGCGCGGGACACGCAAGTGATCGCGTTGAGCCTCGACGACGTACAAGCCTTGGCGGCGTTTGGGGAAGCGCAAAAGCTCGGATTCAGCTTGTTGTCGGATCCCGATGGCAGCGTCGCGCGCAAATTCGGCGTCCTCGGCGAGCGCGGCTTTGCGGAACGCGTGACTTTCGTCGTCGCCCCAAACGGCGAGATCCGCCACGTCGACCGCAAGGTCGATGTGACCAAACACGGTGCGGATCTGACGACTCTGCTCGAAGGACTGCAGAAGTAGCT
>JAKFYL010000263.1:6780-10370 GCA_021730845.1 Planctomycetota bacterium
GAAGTAGCTCGTGCAAAGGGCTCAGCTGGCAAGCGCGGCGCGCGCCAGGCGCAGCACTTCCCCGGCACAACCCCAGGACAAGGTGACTCCCGCGCCGCCGTGCCCGTAGTTGTGGATTACGGTTCCGCCGCCGGGCCGGTCTTCGCGTTCGAGCCGCACGCTCGAGCGCCCGGGACGCAATCCGACGCGTTGCCCGGTGATGCGCGCCCCGGCAAGTCCCGGGCTCAGCCGAACGCAGCGCTCCAGGATCGATTGCGCGGCTGCGGAATCGTAGATCATTTCGCTGGCGCCCTCGTCCGCAGTGCCGCCGAGCACGCAATCGTTACCGCGCGGCACCACGTAGGTCGGCCCGCTCGGATTGAAATCGTCTAGCACGAAACGCTCGACTTGGCGCCGTTCGACCCACAGGACTTGCCCGCGGATGGGGACCATGGATCGATCCCCCACCAGATCGCGAGCACCCAAGCCCGAGCAGTGGACGACGAGCGGCGCCTGTGCGCAGGCAGGGCCCAGGTCGGTGAGGTTCTTTTGCACGAGAACTCCACCCGCACCTTCGAATCGCCGGCGCAAATAGGGCAAGTACACCGGCATCTCGATCACGGGCAACTCGAACTCCCAGCCGCTGGTGTAGCCGCTGGGCAATTCCCCAGCGGGCAGCTCGCGCACGCGCCCCAGCCAACGTCGCCACGGAGTGCTCGGCTCAGGCGCCGCGAACAGCTCGAGTCCTCGGCGCAGCAGCACGCCGGACTTGGGCTCATCGGATAGGCCGCGAAACACTTGCAACGAATCGAATGCCCAACGCATCACGCGCTCATCCTGCTCCACCTTGTACGGGTACCAGATCGCAGCCGCGACAGCCGAAGTCGACTGTTCCGCCGATTGTTCGAACCACACTTGCACGCGGTAGCCGGCCTCTTGCAGCGCCAGCGCGCAGGACAGCCCGGATACGCCGCTGCCGACTACGATCGCGTCCCGCTTCATGATGCCTATGACCGTGCCGAGCCTAGCTTGCCGCGGCGCCGAACAAAAAATCGCTCTCCTGTGACCAGGCGCTGAAGCGATACAGGGGCAACAAGGACTCCAGGGACTCCACCAGGCGCGCCGGAGTTCCAGGCTCGAGGGCCGCGCCGCGCGCGTTGCTCGGTGCGGGGATGCGCTGCACGACGGCCAGGCCCAATTCGCCCGGTTTGTAGTAACGCAGGAATTCGTTCAAGCGATCGCGGTCGAGCCGGCCGCAGATCCACTCGCCTTTCCAATTGTCGAGCTGCAAGCGAAAGCCCGGCAAGGCATTGAGCAGCGACAACCACAAATCCAGGCCCTGGCGCTTGAGGCGGTGCACCAAGTTCTGCCCGTCGTACCACGCCTCGGGGTGGATACGTAGCGAGACTTCCAGGGCCTGCGACTCCAGCGCCACGCACAGGTACAAGTTGCGGTAGGACGAGTCCAAGTCCCTAGCCAATTCGGCGCCGATGGCGCGCTTGAGGCGCGTCTTCTCGGGCTTGCCTCGGCAAATGTAGGCCCACTGCCGACTCACTTTCATGTGGTTGAAAGCGTGGGGTTGATGCAGGCTGGTACGCGAGGACAAGGCAGCCATGCCTTCTTTCGCGTGCACGGAAGTCTTCCAGCGCGCTAGGAATTCATGGGCGATGGAAGCCAGCTTGCGCCGCGCCATGAGGCGCCGGTCGTTGTACTGCGCGTCGCGGCACAGCGCCTCGGAAAGCGCATGAAAATCGCCCTCCTCGAAGGGCGCTAGCGCGGCTAGCGGAGCCGGTTCGGCTTCCAAAGCATGTCCAGCGAAGGCGCCGGTAGCGAAACGATGCGCTCGTCGCCCTTAGTCGGAATCGAACTTGCCCGTGCCGGCCCCACGGGGGGCATCGGGCTCAGGGACCTGCTCGCTCGCGGCTTTGCGCTTGGCCTTTTCCTTGGCGATGACCTTGCCAATCTCGGAGAAGGTCGATCGTTCGAGGCGCAGGCCGCCGCGCCATTCGGTCTGGGCAACCCCCCAGTGAAACGATATCGGCAACTTCGACAGGCCCAGCTCCTTCAGGAACGCGGCTTCGGTCTTGACACTCTCTTCCACCAATGCCGCCATGTCGTACACCCCGCCCATGAGGGCGCCTAGGTCGAAGTAGGCAATGGCCGCCGGATTGCAGCCCTCGATTTGCTGGCACAGCCAACTGACAGCCGGAGCCGGGGCTGCCGCGTCTGAGCCGCGCAAACGCGTCATGGAGCTGGTGCGATAGGCAGCGTCGGGGCCGACCGTAAAGAACATCCGATCACCCGCACCGGAGGCGAGCATCTCGACACCGTTTGGGCCTACGAATTTCTGCACGACTAGCTTCAGCTTTGCAAGTTCATCCGCCTCGAGGTCTTCTGCGGGCGCGAACACTTGCATCAACTTGTCAAAGTCCAGCTGGGTACGCGTGTGGATGGTGCGAGTACCGGCCTGCGTGGAATCCGACACGACGCTGGTGACCACGCCAAGCTTGGCAAAAGCCGGGTCGCCAATCATGTCGACCGAGCATTGCAACAAGGCGTCAGCGTCCTTGGAGGTGTACATGCCACTCATGCGCATACCATCCGGACCGAAGCCGCCGGAGGCACAAGTGATCGGTCCAGTGAGCTTCATCATCCGCTGCACCTTGTCCAGATACACTTCGAACGCGTCCGCCACGCCTTCCGGCACGTCTGGATTGTCGCGCAAGGCGGAGGCCATGCCCGAGTACATGCCCCAGACCGCATCCAAGAGCGAAGAAGCGTCGTAGTTGGATAGAACTTGAATGCTGTCCTTTGGATCGAGCAGGGCCGCCAATTTGGAATAGTCCACTTTTTCGGTACTCGCAGACTGCGCCATGGCACTGTCCGCGAGCATGTTGACGGACCCGCGTAGGTCGAGGTCGTTTCCGCGCACGTCGACATGGATGTCCAGTAGGTCCGCGGAATCCTTGAAGTCGCGCACCAAGTCCATGTACCACTGGAAGTACTCGGTCATGTCGAACGGCATGTCCTCATCGACCAAAGCTCCCGAGTCGAGCATCTGCTCGGCCTGGTCCAGGCCCATGTCGATGGCGGGGCCAAAGGTCTGGATGACCTTGGCCAGGTCGATGCGCACGCTGGCGAGTCCGCCTTTGTCGCCCGTGACAAGTCGCGACGTGCCTTGGGAATGCGCCAAAGTGCCCGAGTCGCGCAAGGCTACGAACTTACCGGATACAAGGCTGACGGTTTCACCGCCGCCCGAACTCAACTTGGCGCTCACGGCCGCCGAATCCTTGCAGGGCACGATCGTGATGACAGTCGGGGGTGCCATGCCTTGCAGGGTCATCGCAAGCCCCACCGGCGCACTGGTGTCGACCATTTCGGTTTCGATTCCGAACTTGCGCGACATTTCTTCGATGAGCAATTTGGTCGTGATTTGCTCGCCTTCGATTTGCAGCGCCAGGCGCATCCACTCGGCTTCCTTGACGAGGCCGTCCAAGGAGCTCAGGCGCACCACGAGAAATGCGTCATCGGGCACGAGCCGAGCAAAATCCGCCGGCATGGCGGCCTGGGGTAGCGCCCCGGACGCCTTTGAGCCTGCAGCGAGGACCGCA
>JAKFYL010000255.1 GCA_021730845.1 Planctomycetota bacterium
GACCTGAGACGAGCACGGTCACGATCTTGCTACCGGCCTCCCCCTTGGTGTGCATCAAGACTGCGTCACGGGCGGGCGTCAGTGCGGTGCGTTGTGGCTCTAGGAGCCCGTAGTTCGAAAACGGTGGGCTTGCCTGACCGTAGGTCTGGGAGAGGTTGAGCACGTCCCAGTTCCCGCTGGCATCGAACGCCGCTCGAAAGTAGTCCATGCGCGTGATCCCGCCTTGGATAGGGTCGTTGCGATCACCGGCGGCGAAGACCAATCCTCCCAATGGGAGAAACACGAACTGACCGACTTCATCCAGGAACGGATCAAACACACCATCGGCCGTCACGTGCAGCGGCGCTTCCCATTGCGACGTGCCCTTCCTGCTCATGTACAGTTCCCGCGACGCCTCGACGGCAACCCAGGCGCACGTGGATCCGTCGTCCGAAATAGCCAGAAACGGACCCGCCAGGGACTCGGGGAGAAATCCTGCTCCAGCGCAGTTTTGAGGCGTATTGCTCACACGCTGCGCGAGCCCTGTCTGGCTGAAAGCGAAGACGTGCGCAGAGGTTGCAGATTCTCCGGCGATTGTCGCGGCCCAGGTTCCAGAGTTGCTGAGCACCAATTCGCGTCCAAACCAAGTCGGCGCTGTGGACTCGTACGGAATAGGCTGCGCTTCGCCCGCAGGCGTGCGTTCGAAGCGCAGCACCGCTGTGTGGGATACGGCAACACCCCACTGAGCCGCAAGTGCCAGTCCCAAACCGGAAAAATCTTGAGCTGGCAAGCTCGGCGTGCGCTGAATCGTGCTCCCGCTAGGCAGGCCGATTTCAATCAGGTCTCCGCCTGCGGCCATGGTTGTTGCCAAGAGCAGCCCGGTCCCGTTTGGATCAAGCGCAACTTTCGAAACAAAGGGGTCTTGGCTGGCATCCGCTCCGGTTCCAGACAATTCAAGCACCGAACGCGCAAATCCCGTGGCATCGACGAGCGCAAAGCCGAAGGCGAATGCACCAGCGGATTGCATGCGCGAATACCGATAGACCGAACCGCCGTAGTGCGGCAAGTTGAGCCGCCCCGCGAGCGGGATGTCTTGCACCAGGCGTGGCCGGTCCGGTTGGAACTCCAGGAACTCGGTTCTCCCGCTGAAGTCGATGGGCAACAACCGAATGCCTTGCAACGCGGGCGGAAGCTGCACTGCGTCGGAGCCCTGGCGAACTACCTCCACATGTCCCCAGTCGCCCCCATGTCCGATGAAGACCGAAACATAGCCTTGCTTGGGCACGGCATGCGCTTGAACAACGGTCGGATGAAAGGCGAGTAGTAGTGCGATTTCGATCATGTTGGCCTCTCTGGCCTTCCCAGAGTAATCGAAGTTCAGCCAGGGATGGCGCAATAGTCTCAGCCCGCCCTTCCGGTCCGGGCTCTCCCTGGCGTTGCTAGGGCACCCATTCATACTCCCCGCCGAATAGGCCCGAGCGTGGTGCCTGGCGGTGGGCATTTTCACTTCGACTTCCGCCCGATTCGATCGTCCAGGGCGGGCAGCTGGCCGACCTGGACGGTCCGCGCGAACATCTCACCGGAGGACGATATGGGCTTGAAGTAGAAGTACAGGATGGTCATCCGCGACGAATGCCGGGACCTGCGTGACTATGGTTCGTCCGAAATGCGGGCCTTGATCGAACGGTATCGCACTCGGCAGGAACCGCTGGCGAAGGCTCGCAAGTCAGCGGGACGAATCGCCCGCCAAGACATTTGCCAGTTCGCGCCGCAGACAAGCAACCATGACCGCGTAGCCCGCGCGCATGTAGTGGCTGTCCACGCTGGCCGGCCATAGCGGCTGGTCGGCGGCAAGCGCCGCCACGAGATCGGCGCGCGGATCGACCACGGGCCACTCTAGATCCGACGCGATGCGCAGGATCTGCGCGCGCAGAGCTTCTTCCAACCCGGCGACGCGCTCCAGGCCCGGCGGGGCGGGCTCCTTGCGCAATTGGCAAAGCTCGTAGTAGCAGGTCTCCTTGGTTGGAATCAAGAGCAGGGCTACCCGCACCTGGCGCTGCTTGCATGGCTCGGCGATGCGCCGCAGGGCGATTTCCGAAATTCGCAACCCGTCACGGACGTAAGGCAGATCCAAGTCCATCAGCGAGGCGCTGTACTCGGGCTTGAAATAGGTGCTCAGCCGCTCATGTTCGTAGCGCGGAGCATGGGGCTCCTTCCAATACAAATCCGCCAATTGGCGGTTCACTCGCATGCGCTGTTTGATTTGGTACATCGCACGCCAGGCGATGCGCGAATGCCCCATGAGCCCTTCGACGACCGCCATGGCCCAATTGGGGGGCGCTTTCACGTTCAAGTGATAGGCCGAAGGGTTCTGGGCGTAGACAAGCGCTGGATCGCGCAGTTCCGCGTAGCGATCGAGCCCCGCGAGGCTGTGGGCGTTGATCACATCGTTCTCGACATAGAATCCGATCAAGAGCACGCTCGGCTCGAGGGCCAGCGCGCTTTCGGTCAACGTCATGTACTGCAGCGGGCCGTAGCCCCCGATGCCCATGTTGTAGACGACGCGGCCCGTGCTCGCGGCCAAGAGGTGTGGCCAGCTGTCGGTTCGCTCCACGTCGAAGCCCCAGGTCTGGGAGTCCCCCAGACACACGACGTCTGCTCGGCGAGGAACGTCGCGGTTGCGAAAGCCGAGCGCATCCGGCTCGCCTTTCCCGCCGATGAACCGGTGACCGAGCGCGTCGTCGTATACCATCTCGGGGGCTTGGAAATTGCGGCTTCCGAAAAACCGCACGCCCACTTCCGCTAGGGCGAAAGCCAAGAACGCACAAGCGCAGGCCAGAGCCAAGTGCTTGGAGCGAAAGAAAAATGCCTCGCTGAACACGAGTGCCACGCACAGCGGCAGCAGGCACACTAGGCCCACGCCTGCCGCAGCCAAGCGATACAAGCTGCTACCCTGGCTGGCGCCCTCGATGGCGAAGACCAGGCCCGTTGCGCCGAGCAGCAGAACGCTGGCACTGGCCCACGGATGGGCGCGCATCAGCTCACGTTTCGATGCTCGTGCAGGCAGGTTGGAACCTCTGCCTGAGTGTAGGAAGCGCGAGCACGCGTTTGCTTCGCCCCCCCTCCAGCCGCCAGCCAGACCCCAAACACGGAGGAAGCCTGGGGCCATGGGGGCTCGCGTCAGGCGACTGATCCGGAACGCTGCCGACTCCGCGACCTGCGCTCTTGACAGGCCGCGACGAACTTCACTGCAAGAAGTTTTCTTTAAAGGCCCTTGCGGCCTCGCGCGGCCCCCCCCAGCACCCGGCCAGGCCAGGCAACTCGCCGTCTACCTAGTTTTGCTGGATAGCGAGAAGTTCGGTTGGCGGGTAGTACAGACAAAGCGCGTTTAGAGGAGTCTCGCAGGCTCAACCACTAGACGCTTCGGCTTGATTGCTTTCGGCGCACATGCGCTTCCCCATGATGCTCTCCGCTCCTCGTCCCTCTTTGTCTGGCAAGCCGTCGCGGCTGTGCTTGGCTTTGCTTGTCGGCCTAACGCTAGTCGCGCTTGGGCAGCGCCTGGGATCCAGCAACTTCATGTTGCCACACGACCGCGATCCCGATTCGCACTTGGTCACCAGCCAACTCGCGGTATTTCGTGACGCACCGTTTTTCATACAAGGGGATCTTTTCAATCGCAAGGGACTTTTCCTGAGCAGCATTTATCCGCACCTGCTGGGACGCGTGGCGCACCTCGTGGACCAGGTAGTTCCACACAAGCTCCCCGATCCGAACGCAGCGCTCGACGTGCACTTGAAGTCGCCTGCTCACGACGAACGCCTGCTGCGCCGCGTGGTGGCGATCCTCTCCGCGGCCGTAGTGCCGGGGACGTTTGCCATGGCCCTGCACTTCGTGCCCCCATGGTGGGCCCTGTTTGCTGCAGGGCTTTCGACCTTCAGCCTGCTGGGATTGGTGCTGGGCTCCATGGCGCGGCCGCATGCGCCGGCCGCGGCCCTGGTCAGTTTGACGCTGGCGGCCGCCTTGTATCTGCGCCGCGAGAATTCGACCCGTGCGTTCGCGCTCGCCGGGCTGGCCTGCGCGCTCGCCGTAGGCAGCTTGCACAATGCGCTGGCAGTCGTGTTGGCCGTGTTGGCCGCCGTGCTACTGCGCGATGCGCCTGCGCGGCGCTTCACAGATATGCGCGTGTTGCTGCCGGTAGGTTTTTTCGGGCTGAGTTTGGTCGCTTTCTGGCCGTTCCTGATCCTGGGCAGTGAAATGGTGGACCCCCACGCCGTCAAGCCGGCAGCTGGAGCCCTGCGCATCGGTCACGAACAAGTTTTGCTCTCGGAATTCGACGGTTCCGGCGTGCGCGCGGTGCTAGCCACTTTGCGCAGTTTCGAGCCGATTACGGCGCTGCTGGCGTTCGCCGCGGCGGCCGTCTGGACTTGGCGCTTGGTTCGGCGAAAGCACCTCAAGACTGAAGTGAAAAGCGCAGCCGTGCTCGCCAGCTATGCCTTGCCCTACGGCGCGGTGATCATGGCGTTCAATCAAACGTCGCAACGCTTCGTCTTGCCCTTGGTGCCGGTCTTGTGCTGTCTCGCCGCTTGGGGATTGCGCGAGCTGAGCCTTGGCCGCCGAATCTACCGCAATGCCACTCTGGCGCTGGCGACCTGTGCGTTGGTCGTGCCTGCCGTGGCTGGATGTCGCTGGGCCTGGCTTCGAAGCCAGCCAGACTCGCTCACCAAAGTGGCGCAGTGGTTCCAAGCCAACACCGAACGCGCACGGACGCGCATCGGCCTGCATTGCACCTTTGACTTGCCGTTGGCGCGCACGGAGTCCGGCTTGTTTCTCGCGGACGGTCAGAGGCGCTACGACATCTACTCGCATTGGGGCAAGTACCAACAACAGTTGTTCCGAGCCGTTCCCAAGTGGCCCGGCGAGCGTTGGAGTCTCTTTGCCGTGCACGGCCCCAAGGAACTGAAAACGCTCAGTTCCGACGCCGAGCGGGAGGCGTACTACGATTCCTGGGCGCTGGAGTACATCGTGATGCCCACCGCTGGCGGGGCCGCTTTGCATCCCGCCTTGCAGGGCGCGCACTCGTTCGTGGCCTCCAGGGCCGACCTAGTGCAACGCTTTCCCCAACGTATCGACGGCGCGGAGCTGCTGGGAAGCTCCGGCGAAGACTCGAGCAACTTCCTGCGCTTTGCCTTGACCACGGATTGCCTCGGGCCTGCCGTGGAGCTGTACCGCTTCCGTCAGCACTCGGGACCCACGAGTTTCCAGGGGCTGGAAGCGAAACGTCCTGATAAGTAGGGGGAGCGAGCGGGCCCGCTGCACGACTCGGGCCGCTAGTGCCGTGGCCCACGGCCGCGGGGCTTGGGCGTTTCGTCGGCGCGCCCGCTGCGAGTAGGCTCTTTGGATTCCGTGAACTGGATCCGAACTCGCTGCCTGACGATTCTCGCGGGTGCTGCATGCGGCGCCCTACTTTCCTTTGCCCGTGCGCCCCAGGGCCCGATGCCTTGGTTCGCGGGTTCCCCGGGTGCCCTGCGCGCGGCCCTCTACAGGGGCGCGGCACTGATCGGACTGGCGCTCATGCTGGGAAGCGCGCGCGCCTTGTTCGGCCCGCGCTCGTCTCCCGTTGCCCTGCTGGTCGGTTTGGCCGCGGGCTTTGCGTTGCACGGATTGGTGCTGTCGCACGCCGTCGTAGTTCGTGGGCCGACATCCCTGGCGCTGGGCCTAGTCGCGGCGGCGCTGGGAGTATGGCTGGCCAATCGCGCGTTGCTGCGTTCTTTGTCCGCGGCATCGGCAGTCGAACCGCAGTCGGCCCCAACGAAGTTTGGCCTGCCCGAGAGCTTGGCTTTGGCGTTGTGCGGCGCAGCTTGTGCATTCGCGCTCGAATCCGTCGCGCGTCCCCTGCGACTGGCCTTTGGCGGCCTATCGACAGATGACACTGCCTTTGCCCTGACGGGATTGGCCTGGGCGGCATTGGGAGCGGCAGCGTTTTCTCCGCTCGCGCTGGCTGTGCTGCGGCCCAGGCACGCTCTGCCCGTGCTGCTAGCCGCCGGCTGCGTCGCTTGCCTCTACGGCCTGCAACTCATCGGCGCGCTCGGTTTGCGCGACGCGCTCGATTCCTTCCTGCGCAGACAGCCCTGGGACCTGGATCTCTCGAACGAATCCATGCTCGGCGCGGATCTATTGATCGCCGGGCGCTGCTTGCTGGTCGCGGCGGCCACTCTGGGAATCGCGCTGGGCAGCGCCCGCGAGCGTTGGCGCTGGTTCAGCGTGTTCCTAGGCGCAGGCCTTGCCACCTGCTGCCTGCCATTCTTCACTTCGATCCATGCCCAGTCCGCGGCCACCGAAAGCGCGCCCGGCGCGATCGAGCAATTGCTCGGATCCGTGCCAGACGCGCGTGTGCGCATGGCCGCGTGGCTGGCTGTGGGCGCTGCGGCCGCGGCCGTACTCGTCGCCCGCCAGGCAACCCCACGGCGTTGGATAGCGCTGGCTTGCACGCTTGCGCTGGGTGCGTGGGTTTTTCGTTCGCCCGTGGCGCACACGACGATCGCCTCGCCCTGGCAACGCTTTCAGCCCGTGCACTATTGGGCCGCAGAATCCGAATTGGGCGTGCTCAGCGTCGAAACCGCTCCGGGTGGTGCCTTGACGGCTACGCTCGATCGGAAACGCTTGACCCCCATTGGCCCAGAAACTTTGGATGACGAGGCTTGTCTGCGGCTGGCGTGGACGACGCGAAGAAACGCAACCGCAGTTCGGGATAGGCTCGATTCGGTCTTGCTCGTAGGCCAACTCACGCCGGAGCGCGACTTGGCGCTGCGGCAATTGGGCGTCGCGCGCATCGATCGGACCGCGACCTGGTGGCGCCACATGCAGGAAATGGAAACGACGCTGTTCGCACCCGGGTCTCCCCCCGAAGGGCAAATCCTGGATCCCGGCCAACTGACGAAAGCGCAACTGTCCGCCTATGCGCTGGTGTACGTGCCCCCGCTGAAAAACGAGTCCTTCGCTCCGGATCCGGAGCGGCTGCGCGCCTTGGGTGCGGTGGCTTGGCTCGAAGCCGGTCAGTCCGCGGTCGCACGCGAATGGGGAGACCGGGTGCTGGCGACTTCGGCGTCGGTTCGCGACTTGTGGATCGGCATCGGCGCCGTCGGTGAGGAAGGCGTCCCTGGCGGCACGCAACGTCGCTTGCGCGTACCGTTCGCGTGGATGAACCAGCGCCCCCACCAGCGCCAGTTCCAAGCCACGCGCATGGCCACGGAACGCCTGGCGCAAGCAAGCAGCGGCACGCCCCACGCGGCGCTGGCCGAAACGCTGCGCGAACTGTATGGAGCGCAAAAGCACAGCTCGCCCTTCGAAACGGAAGCCCAGAAAATCGAGTGGCCCCAGGCTGCGCTGGAGCATCTGCGAGCTGCGGCGTTGGCTCCCGCCGTCGACCCGGGCGTGCAAGACTTGTGCCGTGCTGCGGCCAGGATCCTGCGCGAAAAGCGCGAAGTGAATTGGATCTACGACTACTTGGGCCCCGTCGCCGAACGGCACCCACATTGGGAAGAGTTGCAGCGCGCCCTGATCGCCGCGGACTTCGAAACCTTGGACGCGGCCAGAGCGGCAACGCGCCTTTCCGCTTTGCGCTTGCTACGCCCGCTGGACCTGGACCTGCTGCTCGACCTGGCCAAAGCTCACAGCCTAGACGGCCAACCCGCGCTGGCGATACCCATGCTCAGCGAAGTGAATCGAATGCAGCCCGATCGACGCGACGTCGAACGCCTGCTGGCCATGGCGCGCGCGCGCGCGGGAGAGGCGAATGCGCGCGCAGAGATCGAGTCGCTCTTGCTCGAGGATCCGGACGACGAATATTTGCGCCAGTTCCTAGGGGCCGCCCCCTATTCGGACGTGGCGGGCGACTACGCCTCGCCCGCCGCGGACGACCACGATCACGGTCACGAGTGACCGATCGCCGTGGACACAAAAAACACAGGCCACTTCGGCGCGCAGTGTTTGCGCCAGGTGCTGGCCCTTCGAACTCCCGTGCGAGCCGCCCAGCTGGGAGAACGCCCGGCGGCGGTGGCGCTGATCTTGGCCGGTTCCAGCGAAGTGGAAGCGCGGTTCTTGCTGATCCGGCGCGCCGAACGCGAAGGCGATCCCTGGTCGGGGCACATGGCCTTGCCCGGCGGGCGCTGGGAACCGGGCGACGCCGACTTGTTCGCAACCGCCTGCCGGGAGGCATGGGAGGAAACGGGCGTTCGGCTCGAGCAGGCCCACTGCTTGGGCGAATTGGACGACGTGGCTCCGCGCCTGGAGAGCCGCCAACGCTTTGCAGTGCGCCCCTTCGTATTCCACTTGCCGCATTTTCCCGAGGTCATTCCGGGACCCGAAGTCGCGTTCCACGCCTGGACCGAACTCGAGGTACTGCGCCGAGCGCCCGGACAAAGCAAAGCCCAACACGGCGGCCGGGAACTGCTCGTGCCCGGGCGGCTTCTCCACGGGGGTTGGGTGTGGGGCTTGACCCACTACGTCCTCGAAAATTTTCGCGCCTGCTGGTTCGACGCGCAAACCAAAGCTGATTAACCGGCAATCGCCGAGGGACGCGCAAGCGCCAGCGCACGCGACAGCGACCAGTACACGCGCTCGCGCAAGAGCGGCAGAGGCAGCACCGTGTCCATGCCTGCTTCCAGGCAACGCTGCTGGTCCTCCGCGGCGTCCGAACCGACCAGCCCCACGATGGGCAACCGCCCGCCGCGCGACGCTTCGCGAGAACGCAACACATGGCAGGTCGAGATCCCGTCGAGCTGCGGCAATTCCACGCTTGTGAAGAGCACGTCGTAGCTTTGCGCTTCCACGGCCTCCAGCACGGCCAGGCCGTTGTTCCAGCAATCCACGCGGTGACCCTCGGACTCCAGCAAGCGCGTCAACACTTTGGCGCTGATCGGATCGCTTTCCGCCACCAGCACGCGCAGCTGCTGCGTCTGACGCTTGAGCGCGCTGGGCGCACCGTGGTTCGGTGCCGATTCGGCGAGTTGGTGTTCCGTGCTGCGCGGGAGCAAGGGTCGAGCCAGGCGCAACAGCACGGGCGATTGTCCGCCCAGGCCAGGTTTTGTAGGGGATTGGGCGACGACGACCAAGTGCAACCCGCTGGTTTCTCCGGGCATGACACAGTCCCCAAGGAACGTGCTCACGAGCTGCTCGGGCAGGCAAATCACATCGACGGTCTCGGGCGAAGTCGCCTGGCCGCCAAACAAATGCGAGTACTGCGCGCCCATGGGCAAGCGTTGTACGCGCGCGCCGAGTTGCACCAAAGTCGACTCGAGCAAATTGGCCTCGGCCTCTTCCAATCCCAGCAAGCGGCAGTCTTTTCCGGCCAGCCAGGGCTCGAGCGCCGGCTTGCGGCGACGCTCCGGCAAGCGCTCCGCATGAAACGTCAACTGAGCTTGCTCTTGGCCATTCCAGCCGAAGCGAATCTCGACGCGATCTCCGGTGCTGGCGTCGGAACGAAAGCCGATGCGCACGCGCAACTCCCCAGGGCAGGCATCCAGCGCTTGCGCGAGCGCCGTCTCCAACCGTCGTTGCCAACCGCGTGGGTCCCCTAGCAATGCGGGAGGCATCGCAGCATCCCACTCGAGACTGATTTCGATGTCGCGTTCGCTGGCACTGGCGCTGGCCGCCCGCAGTATGGGTTCGAAGAGTGCTTCCGGGTCCAGCGGCGAAAGTTCTAGGGCAGGATGAACGCTGCCCTTGGCTGCGCGATCCTCGGCCGCCGCGATCCGGCTCAGGCCGCTGGCGATTCCCGCGCGAATCCACTCGACGAGTTCCGCTTGGCCTTGGGAAAGGTCATGTTCGGAAAGCAAGTTCACCGCCCCCAGCGCCGCGTTCAACGCTCGCTGGCAGTCCGAGAATCGCGGTTCAGTTGCACAAACTCCTGGATCCACGTTGGGAACTACGTCCAACGAAAGGACGCCAGAATTGGTGTGAGACGGGCTGACTTGGGACATTCTTGGGGCCTGGGCCGTGGAAGCGGGACGATGGGATGAACGCGAAAGTCCGTGTTTCCTGGCTATCGACCCGCGGCGGCGGGAGCTTGCGGCCCAGAGTCCACAAACGGCCCGCGCACTCGGTGTGAGGACCGCGGCCGGGGCGGGCGGCCGACGAGGAAAAGGCGTCAATTGGGCACATAATGGCTATTAGAATGCCATTACATATAACGATAGTGGCATATTGATGCCTTTTGGGCTGAATA
>JAKFYL010000451.1 GCA_021730845.1 Planctomycetota bacterium
CGCGGCCGGAGGCGCTGCCCCGAGCAAGACGCGGCGCGTTCTGGTCCGCCAACTGAGCTATGTCTCCGGGAAGGCCATGTCCTACGCCGTGCTCGCGCTTTTCATCGCGCTTTGTGTGCGCTGGCTCGGCGCATCCACGGATGCGACGAACGACGTGCCGAGCGCGGGCTTCGCCCGCACCCAGGCATGGCTTGCAAGCTTGGCGGGCCTAGCTCTGATCCTCGCTGGGATTTCTCGCCTGGGCGTACGGCTACCTGCCCTGGGAGTGCCCTGGACACGGGCCGGCCATTGGCGCGGGCGCCTTGGCAAGCGGTTCGGCCTCGTGAGCACGCAGCCGGGCGCAAGCGGCGCGCTGCTCTTGGGTGTGGCGAACGGACTCTTGCCCTGCGGCCTGTCGTGGAGCGCGCTGGTGCTCGCCACGCAATGTGCGCCGCCCGTCGCGGCCGCGGGCGCTTTCGTGTTCGGCCTGGGTACCGCGCCGGTCCTGATCGCTATCGGTCTCATGCCGCGCTGCTTGCCGGCGGCTTTGCGCTCGCGCGCCGCCATCCTGGTGGGTGTCCTGCTCGTGGGCCTAGGCGCCAACATGCTGTTTCGCGCAGTGCCAGGAACCATTGGCCCGACCAGGCGCGCTTGCTGCACCGAGGCAACGAGCGCCGCCGCGGCAAGCACCACGCCACCGGCGCCTTAGCGCGCCTTGGCTTTGGCGCGCGCATCCAGCGCCACGCTGTACTCCTCGAGGAACTCGCGTGCCAATCGCTCGATCAAGAAGCGCTGCTGCAGGCGTTCCCTTCCGGCCTGGCCCATGCGCCTGGCCAAGGCGGGATCGGCCAGCAACTTGGCTACCGGCGCCGCGAAGGCCGCCGTATCGAAGGGATTGGCAATGAAACCGCTGACACCATCCTCGACCACTTCCGGACTGCCGCCAAAGCAGGTGGCTACGACTGGTTTGGCGTGCTCCATGGCCTCCAGACTCACCAGGCCGAAGGTCTCGAAACAAATCGAAGGCGCGACGAAAACGTCCGTGGCCGCATAGGCCGCGGCTAGCTCCTCCCCATCGAGCCAACCGACGGGCACGATGCGCTCGGCGATGCCCAGTTCCTTGGCGCGCGCAGCAAAGCCCTGGTCGTACACCTTGCGGTGCCCCATGACCAACAGGCGCAGCTTGGGAAACCTGGGCGCCAACTCGCGCAGCACTAGGAACAGCTCGTTGACTCCCTTCTGGTCGTGCAACCGCCCCCCGATGGCGAGTACGGACGCGTCCTCTAGGCCCCAGCGCGCGCGCACTTCGCGCACCTTTTCCGGCGTCGGAGTCTTGGGCGCGAGCTGGATGGCGTTGTTCACCGTGCGGTCCACGCGAATGCCGTTGGCGCGCACGGCCACGCCCAGTTCGTCCGAAACCACCGTCAAGCGCTCGACGTAGCACTCCAGATACTTGCGAATGGCCCGGTTGCGCCAGGGGTTGTAGCGCAGGCGCTGGCAAGGCAAACACTTCTGCCAGTAGGCCTGGTAATCGCGCAACTGGTAGCCATGGGCTGCGCCACCGTGGAAGCAGGTGAGCTTTTGGTGGCAATAGGTCATCGAATCGTGAGCCGTGAACACGACCGCGGCCCCGAAATCGTGCGACCAACGCAACGCGGCGTAGGACAAATGGGTGTGGATCAAATGGCTGTGGACCACGTCCGGAGCGAAGCCTTGCAAGACGCGCTCGAACGGCCCCCGCAAGGAACTGTGGTTGAGCGCCACGAAGGAACGCCAGCGCGTGGCGTACTTCGACAGCAAACGGTGCACGCGCGTGCCTTCGACTTCGCTCGTCCCCACCAAGGCCGCATCTTCGGTGGTCGAAACGATCTCGGCCACGTGGCCCAGCGCGCGCAGCCGCGCGGCGTGTTGGTACATCTGCCGCACGGAAGACCCGATGCGCGGGTCCCACAGGTCATTGAGAAACAGAATGCGCATGCTGCTCTAGCCCCGTGTCAGTGGCGCCACGCTTGCTCGGCACGCCGGCGAAAGTAGATCGCAATGTAGACCAAATGCACCAGCGCCCAGGTCTGATACACCACCAAGCCCCAAACCACGCCGGTTTCGGGCCACGCGCGGATCAAAACCACATTCAGGGGAATCGTCACCAAGGCCCCCACTAGGGTCAGGATCAAGAGCTGCCGCAATTGGTCGGTGAGGATGTAAAACGCTTCTTGGCCCACGCCCATCGCGGAAAGCAGCGTTGCGAGTCCTAGGATGCCTGAGAAAAACAAGACCGGCTGGGCATAGTCCAGCGGATAGAACATGGCCACGAGTGGCTTGACCAGCGGCAAAAGGACTGCGATCGCGACGGCCATGCCCAGGACCGAGTACCACGTCGAACGCGTGTACATCGACTTGAAGCGTGCCAAGTCGCGCGTGCCGCGCAATTCGGACATGGCCGGCAGCACGGTGCGCGAAACCCCGGCCAGCAGCATGCCCGGCAGGCCCATGATCTTCGAAGCGACCTTGAAGTAGGCCACGTGGGCGGAGCCCGTCTGCGCGCCGATGATCAGCGGCGGCAGGATGTTGAGCACGAGCGCTGTGGTGTTGCGCATGAGCCCCACGCGCAGTCCTAGCTGGATACCGCGCACGAAGGGAATCTCCGGTACGCGCGCCAGCACATCCCGCAGGGACGGCAGCCAGGCGTTCTTGTCCGAGCGCGCCGTGTGGTACATGTCCGCGGCCAAGTACGAGCCCAGCAATCGGCTGGCAATCTCGCCGGCAATCGCGCCGCTTGGAGAGCGAGTGAGCACGGCCCCCAGCACTACCAGGAACACGCGCATGATCTCGACCGCGTTGTCGAGCTGCGCCAGAGGCAACATGCGCCGCGTGCCTTGGAAAGCCACTTGAGCCACGGCGCGCGGTGTGTCGAGCAAGGGCCACAGAGTCATCCAAGCGGCCCACTGCCCCAGTTCCAAGGCGCGCTCGTGACCGATCCGCTGGGCGTACCACCACACGGATACGCGCGGCAGGATGAACCAGCCGGTCGCAATCATGGCCAGGGAGAATAGCGCGTAACTCTTGACCAGGAACGCCAGCCAGGCAGCGACTTTGTCCCGGCTCTCGCGCACGGATGCGGCGGCAACCTGGGTCACGGTAGCCTGCACCACGCCCACGTTGACCAGATTGTAGAACAGCGCCTGCAACGTGATGGCCAGGAAGAACAAGCCCTGGCCTTGCGCTGTGAGCACGCGCGCCAACAAGACCGAGGACAAGACTTGGCTGAATTGGTTGATGGCCCCGCCCAATTGCAGCGTGGCCGTATCGCGCATGAATTTGCTGCGGATGAAACTCAGCGGGTCGCGCAGGTTCAAGCCAAGACCTCGCGATAGATTCCCAGCACCGCGCGCGCGTTGTCGCGCCAGGAAGACTGCGCCGCGAACTCGCGCGCCGTGCGTCCCATGTGCCCGCGCAAGCGCTGATCCGCGAGCAAGCGCGCCAAGTACTCGGCCACTTCATCCGTGCGCGCTGCCGCCAAGAACCCCGTCTCCCCGTGGCGAATGGCGTCCTCGGCGCCGCAGTTGGTGGTTCCGATCGCCGGAACGCCGCAGGCCGCGGCCTCCAGATACACGATGCCAAAGCCCTCGAACCCGCCGTCCTTGGAAGTCACGGGTGTGTGCAAGAATACTTGCGCGCGCTGGAGCAGATCGACTTTTTCGACTTCGTCGATGTTCCCGAGGAAATGCACGCGCGACTGCATGCCATGGCGGGCGATGATCTCCTGCAAGCGCGCGTAGTATTCGGCGTCGCTGGGTTTGCCCACCAGGAAGTGCTGCAAGCTCGGATGGCGCGCCGCCACTTGGCACCAGGCCTCCAGGGCCAAATGGTGTCCTTTGCGCTCCTTGAGTTCCCCGATCGAGAGCGTGTACGACTGGCCGTGCCAGGGCCGCGCTGTCAGTGCGCGCGCATCGCGGTAGTGCTCGACCGAAACCGCATTGGGGATCACCTGCATGCGCGGCATGCTGTGGCCTAGTTCCCCTAGCACGTCCTCGACGCGGCGCGCGGTGTAGCGGCTGACAGAAATCATGCGCGCGAACTTGGCATAGGCACGAATGGCGCGCGCACGATGGCGCTTGTCCAGCAGCGGTTGCACGGTGTACGTGCCGTGGGCCGTGGCAACGCATGGAATGCCGGCTAGGCGCGCCCCCAGGAGCCCAGCCCAGTTGTGAGGGTAGTCCTTGATCGCGTGCACCAAGTCGCAGCCGCGCGCCTCGCCCCACACGTTCCACACCGCGCTCGCCAAGCTCGGCCAAAAACGCATGGGCGACATGTGGAAAAAGTAGTCCGGAGGCAGTCCCACGCGCACGCGCCAGCGCACGGGTACTTCGCTGGAGGTCGGCCGGTGCTTGCGCGCCAAGAGCACACGCACTTCCAAACCGGGGTCCAGTTCCTCCATGGCGCGGATCAGGCGCACCCCATAGCGCCCCACGCCGTCGAGGTCGGATAGCGAGTCGGTCAAGAAAAGTACGCGCATGGACAGGACTCAGCTATCGGATCGTTCCGGCGCCGGCCTTGCGCCCTTCCATCCAGGCCACGAGCCGTCGGGCGCGCGCGTCCCAGGTGTGTGTCTGCACGCGCTCGCGAGTGCGCGCCGCAATGCGCTCGCGCCGCGCCGGATCGGCGCACAACTGTTCAATGGCTTGGGCGAGGGCCTTTGGCTCTTCGGGCGCCACCAGCACCCCCATGTTCTCGTCGTCGATCAACTCGCGCAAGGCCGGCAAGTCGCTGGCGACCAGCGGCAGACCCGCCGCGAACGCTTCGAACACCTTGAGCGGCGATGTGTAGCGCGAACTGATGGCCGGCTGACGCCGATTGGGCACGACGCCGACGTCGGCGGCCGCCAAGTACGTAGCTACGCGCGTTGGCGGCTGGAAGCCGTCGATGCGCACGTGGTCCAGCCCGCGCGCGAGCGCACGCAAGCGCTCGACATCGGCCGGGGCGCCGCCGGCGAAAACGAATCGCACTTGTGGCAGCGCGCGCGCGGCTTCCACGAGCACATCCGCACCCTTCCATTCCAAAAGGCTGCCGGTGTAGGCGACCAGCGGCAGTCGCGGGTCCAGGCCGAGCGCGATGCGCGCTGCGTGCTTGGACGGCAGGCCGGCAAAGCGCGCCGGCTCGAAGCCGTCGTGTTCGACCGCAATCGAATCGGGCGCGATGCCAGCTTCGATCAAGTCGGCGCGCACGCCGCCGGAAATGGCGACGATGCCGCCAAGTCCCAAGGCGGCTTCGCCCAGCCAGCGCCGCCGCGCGCGGCCTCCCGGAACTCGATGCAGTTCGAGGAACACGGGCGGCTGCATGGCGCCGGCGCGACCGCGCACGACCAAGCGCGCAATCTCGATTTCGCGCGTCAGCACCAGGGCCTGGGTGTGCTGCTCCAAGATGCGCCGCGCCGCCTGGCGGGCGAAACTGAGTTCCTGGATGCGCGCCGGCCAAAATTGCAGCGCGCGCGGCACGCGGTCGATCCAATCTAGGCATCCAAGCGCCTCGACCGATGGCCGTTTGCCCGGCGCCACGGCGTAGTAGTCGAATAGATCTTGACCAGCCGGCAGGGCCAACGTGTTTTCCCGGCGTGCGTGGTACAGGCAGGTCGCCACGCCCGCGCGCGCGAAACTCGCCGCGACTTGCACGACTTGCAGCGCCTGCGCGCGCTCCGAAGGCAATCGCGCATTGGCAGCCAAGACCAACTGCAGCCCTGCCTTGGAACCGTGCACGGGCGCGCTCAAGGCCCCTTGGGTGCGACGAGTTCGGGCTTGCCGCCCACGCCATGCTCGGTGTAGCCCAAGTTTCTGAAGCGCACGAGCTCGGCCTCCCGGTCGCGGTCGGACTGACGCATGGCGCTGCGCGGCACCGGCATGGTTGCATCCCACGCACGCAGCGCCGCCAAAAGGCGCTTGAGTTCCTCGGGATGCTGGGCGGAACACTCGCGCGTTTCCCCCGCGTCCTGTTCGAGGTCGAATAGCTCTGGCCGGCCAACCTCCTTGGGCAGCGTACCCGCGAGCCACTGCTCCCAGCCCTGCTCGGAAAGCGCGCTCGCCGGCACGATCAATTTGAAGCGCTCGTCACGCAACGCCAAGAATTGGCTGTTCTCGGAGTACGAATACGTGCGCACGCTGGACACTTCGCCGCGCATCAGAGGGACCAGGTTCTGGCCGTCGATGGCTCCGCGATCCTTGCCGTCGGGATCCACGAGTCCCTTCTCGTAAGGCGGCTCTAGCCCGAGCAAGGCGCACACGGTGGGCACCACGTCGACCAATTCCACCAAGGCCGGAACGCGCACGCCCTGGGGCATGCCCTTGGGCCAAGACATGATCAGCGGTACGAGCAAATTGGTCTCGTACATGTGATTGTGTTCCCAGAGCCCGTGTTCGCCCAACTCTTCGCCGTGGTCGCTGGTAACGATCACGAGTGTGTCGTCGAGCACGCCTTTGCGCTCGAGTTCGTCCAGAACTTCGCCGATCATGGCGTCGGCTTGCTCGACTCCCGCGTAGTACAAATGTGCGATCTGCGCCTTGTCGGCGTCGCTGGGGACATACTTCCCGCTTTCGATGGCGATGCGCGCGTCGGCATAGAAGGAATGGATCGGGCCTGCATAGGCCGGATCGCAATGCCGCGCACGAAACTCGCTCGGCGGATCGTAGGGCGTATGGGTCGTGTAGTAGTGCGCCATGGCCACGAAGCGCCGGCTCGAGTGTTCCGAAAGCCACTTGCGGGCCACGCTGGCCGCCGGGTGTTTGTCGAAGCGCTGGCGCACCTTTTCGCGCACGAGGTCGAACAACAGTTCAGATCGGAACACGCTCAAGGGGCTGTCGGCCACGACGAGTCCGTGGCCGACCATGGCTTCGTAGTACTGGTCGAAACCGCGGATCAGGCCCGATCCCTGCGACAGCGTGCCGGTCAAGAAGGCCGCGCCTACCCAGTCCTCGTCGCGCATCCGGGCGCCCTGGGTTCCGCTCCCGGCGAGTTTGCTAGCGGTCTTGAGGTGCCAAGGCAGCGTGATGTTGGGAACCATGGCGTAGCCTGGTTCCATGCGCACCAATCCGTGGCGCCTGGGATACTTGCCGGTCAAAAGCGAGCCGAAGCTGGTCCAAGTGAATGGGGCTTGGCACCAGGCGCGCTCGAAGAGCACCCCGCGCGCGGCCAGGCGATCCATGGCCGGCGTCTTCACGCGCGGATGTCCGTAGGAGGACAAGACGTCTTGACGCATGGCATCCACGACGAAGAGCAGCACATTGGGCAGCTCGCGATTGCGGGGGTTGACCGCGCCGCGATCCTTGGCGTCGCCGCGCGCGGCCGCGCCAAACACGAGGCCAAAACCAAACAGCACAGGCACGCAGCAGGCTAGGCCCCAGCGCAAGGACCGGCTCAGGCGCGAAGTACACCCGACCGCGGCCCGGCTGAGGAACCATGCAGCGATGAGCATGCCCAGGGCCGCGGCCAAGCGGCGCGGGTCCGTGGCCGGTCGCCCCCAGAATACGTACGGACGCGTCCACCAATACAACTCGAAGAACAAGGCCAAGGCTAGCCCTACGGTGACGAGCAAGCTCAAGCGTTGTCCCAAGCTGCGCGCACTTTCGCGCTTCGCGAACCACGGGTGCAGCACCAAACTCAAGCTCACGAGCAGTCCCGTCCACAGCGCGCAGTACAGCATCACGCTCGTGCCTAGGCAGCCCAGTTTGGCGGGCAGACTGGGAGCGCCTTTGCGAGCCAGTGCCACCAAACCGTCGGCCAATCCCTGGATTGCGCCCACGGCCAGCCCCGCATTGAGACCTGCACGTAGGCTGGTAGCTAGGCCCGCGCCGCGTGTGCGCCCGGGGCCTGGCCCGGCGACATGGTGCACCGAGTTCATGGCAGCCATGCATCTTATCCCATTTCCATCTGGAGCCGCACGGTACGATTGGCTGAAGCCTTGTCGAAACGTTTTCCCATGCGCTGGGCCCTAGCTCTTGGGCCGTTGGTTTTGCTCGCATTGGCCGAAGGTCTGGGCCGCGCCGTAGCGCCCTTCCCCGCGCGCCTGTACGTGTGGAAACCAAGCCAACAGTGGGTCTTGAATCCCGACCCTGAGTTCTTGCCGGGGATTTCTGGCCGAGCCGTGTTTGCCACCAACGAACTCGGATTGCGCGGGAGAGCTCGGCCTACGGAACAAAGCGCGTTCCTGGCAGTCGTTGGAGGCAGCACGAGCGAGTGCTTGTATCTGGACCAGGGCGAAGCCTGGCCGGCGATCACAGAGGCGCGGCTCTTGGAATCGGGGCACCCCGTTTGGGTTGTCAATAGCGGCCGCTCCGGGCATTCTTCGCGCCACCACCGCTTGGTGGTGGACATGCTGCTGGCGGATGCGCACAAGCCCGACTTGGTGATCTTGATGGCTGGGATCAACGATTTCCTGCGACGGCTATCCAATGACAGCGCGTACGATCCGCTGGCGTTCGACAAGTCCCACTTGCGACCGCAACTGGAATACGAGAGCTTCCTGCTCATCCCCAAGGGCCAGGGGCTGCTGGAACCGGACTACAAGACCACCGGAGTTTGGCGCCTGCTGCGAAGCTTGCGCAGCCAAGTCTCCCCGGCGCCCACGAAACAGGATGACACCGGCGCGAACTACGAGCACTGGCGCCGGCTGCGCCGGAACCCGGGCCGCGTGCGGGACGTCGTGCCCGATTTGGACGCCGCTCTAGGGGAGTTTCGCAACAACTTGGTTGCCATCCACGCCTCTTGCGAGCGTGCCGGAGTGCGCTTGATGCTGGTTACCCAAGCCTACGCTTGGCGCAAGGACATGCCCGCGGCCGATCAAGCTTTGTGCTGGATGGGCGGCGTGGGCAATTACACCAGCGAAGAACGCTGTGACTACTATTCGATCGAGGCCTTGGCCGAGGGCCAGGCTCGTTACAACCAAGTCGTGCTCCACGTTGCCATGGAGCGCGGCATCGACTGCCTGAACCTGGAGGCAAAGGTCCCCAAGGATCGGCGCTACTTCTACGACGACGTGCACTTGAGCGAGGCCGGGTGCCGGCTCGCAGGCGGAGCCGTTGCGGATTTCTTGGCCGAACGTCCCGGCTTGCTCAAGCCCGCAGCCCGATGAAGGACGGACCCCGCCAGACAGCTCCCGCCGCGCGCCGAGCATTCGCTCTCGACGGATCGATCTCGGGATACTGGCTGTGGGCCAGCTTGCTGGCCGCGATTGTCTGCTTGTACTTGGCTTTTTGCGCCGGTACGACCGACTGGGTCATGGACGCCGACGAATCCGTGCACGCCATCGAAGGCTTGCGTCGGTTCGATGCGCTGGTCAACGAACCGTTCCTGACCTTCTTGGAGCGCGTGTATTTTCCGGAACGCTGGCAGCCACCGGTACAGGACCATGTACGTTGGTACGGAAGCGTGCACTCGTTGAGCTTGCTGCCCAGTTACGCGCTGCTGGGACTGAACGAGGAGGCTGCGCGCGTGCCCTCCGTGGTGTGGCTGGCACTGGCTTGGTACGGCCTGCTCAAGCTCACCCACCGCATTGCGCCGCGCAAGAAGGAGCAGGCCGTCTTGGCGACCTCGCTACTCTTGGCCAGTAGCCCCAACCTGCTTACGTTCGCGCCCCAATGCTTGACCGAGACCGCGTCCTTGGCAACCACGGTCATGGCCGTGCTGTTCTATGTGCGCTGGCTCGATCAACCCACGGACACCTGGCGCACGGTGCAGGGAGGTCTGGCCCTGGGCCTGGCAATCTTGACCAAATACGACCACGGGTTGATCTTGCTGGCCGGCCTGGCCGTGGCCGAACTCGCCCGCGCTCACTTTTCGCCGCGGGCCTGGCTCAGCTCCAGGGCATGGCTCTTGTTTGCAGTGGCAGGCTGCGTGTTCGGCGCTTGGATCGCCCATCCCGACAAATGGGCGGCCTTCCAGGACACCCTGGCACATCCGCCCATGGGTTCTGTGCGTGTGGTCGCGCTCAATGCACTCACTAGTTTTGCTCTGGAAATCACGTCGTCCCCGCTGGTGGCCGCGCTGGTGATCTTGGCGCTTTGCCTGGCGCCCCGCGCCAGCAAGGATCCGGCGTTGCGCGTGGTGTGGATCTACGCCGTGGTCTCAGCGCTGGCCCTGCTGTACCGCGGGCGTTTCCAGTTCCGCTACCACTACGTCGAAACGCCTTTCGCACTGGCGTTGACCGGCGCGTTGACCCCCATGGGAATCGA
>JAKFYL010000364.1 GCA_021730845.1 Planctomycetota bacterium
CCTAGATTCGGTCCAATCTCGCAATTCGAGGCGCGCACGGCAGGCCCAGGGGCGGTCTAGCGGCCTGTTGAAAAAGTACCCTGCTACGGCTTCGCACTCTTCACCTTGGCGTCGTCACGCTTGTCGGGCCGTGCTCAGCGGCCGGGAAGGCCGCTTCCGCCGCCCCACCGTCGCGTTCCTAGCCACGACGAAGAGCGCTTTGCCGCGCGACGGGACTTTTTCAGCGGGCTACTAGGCCAAGATCACAGATCCGCGCGCTAAAATGCGACGTCCACTCCGGAGCTTTCCGGCTCGCATGGTATCGCTGCACCCCTTGGTCGGTCACCCCTTTTCACGCTGGTCGCAGCGCATCGCGCAGGGACTCTTGGATCCGGCGCTGGTGTACGCCGGCCGCCGCAGGCGCGCCGCGTTCCGAGTGTACTTGTTCAACTTGGTCTTGGGCTGCGCCTTCGGCCTGGCCTACATCTCCGACCACTGGGATTTTCAAAGCGTTCGCGCCAGCTTGTTCGCGGTTTTTGGTTTGGTGTCGACGATCGCCACGGTGGCCTTGGTGCCCTTCGCGATCACACTGCTGGGAGCCCATTCGAGATTCTCCGACTCGACGCTGGGTATTGCCAGCGCCGTGCTGTGGTCGTTGTCGCATCTGGTGCTGATCATCGATGCGCACGTGTATCGGCTGTTCGGATACCACTTGGGCTCTTCGACGCTCAATCTATTCCTCACACCGGGATCCGAAGACAGCTTCCGCGTGGGGCCGGCGATCTACCTGCGCTCGCTGATCATAGCCGTGCTGTTGTTCTTCGTAGAGTGGACCACCTGGCGCATGGCGCGCAGCTCGGCCGACGCGGTGCGAGATCTGGTCGCGGAATTGCGCGCGCGCTGGCGCTCGGCTGCCATGGGCTGCGTCGTGCTCGGCGCGATTTTCGTGGACAAAGGACTGTATGCGTCGGCTGAATTGGAGCGCGACGCCGAGGTAGCCGCAGTGAGTCGCGCGTTGCCCCTGTATCCGCGCTTCTCGATCACGCCGCTCTTGCCGGAAGAGTTTGGCGCCAGCGCCGCGCAATTACCGTCCGTCGCCATCGACCATCCGGGCCGCGCACTGGACTACCCGCGCGCGCGCCCTGCGCCCGAGCCCGGCGCCGCGCGGCCCGACATTCTGGTCATGGTCATCGATTCGTGGCGCTCGGACGCCTTCGATGCCGTGCACACGCCAGGGATCTGGAAGTGGGCCGAGGGCGCGCGTCATTTCCAAAACCATGTTTCCGGCGGCAACGCGACGCGTTTTGGGATCTTCAGCCTGCTGTATGGCCTGCACGGTTCCTACTGGTGGCCCGTACTCGAGCAGGGTGTGCCGCCGGCGTTGATCGAAACGCTGCGCCAAGAGGGCTATCGATTCGGGGTCTTCTCCTCGGCCTCGCTTTCGTTTCCCGAATTCGATCGCACTGCATTTCGCTCGATCCCAGACGCAGTCCACGACGATTTCGAAGGCGCGCGCCAGCGCGACCGCGACCGGGCGGCCGTGCAAGCCTGCGTGGACTGGTGGGACCGGCTCGACGCCGAGAGCGACCAGGCGCCGCGCTTCACCTTCCTGCTGATCGATTCCGCTCACCAGCCCTACGACTTCCCCGAAGAGCACGCGCCGTTCCGACCGTACGCGCGCTTGTTTGACTACGCCGAGCTTGGTTCTTCGCTCGAGCCCAAGATGGCGCTCGAGGTCAAGAACCGCTACTTCAACGCGCTTCACTTTGCCGACCAATTGGGTCAGCAAGTCCTGAGTCGATTGCAGACCGGGCCACGTCAAGCGCGCACCGTGAGCTTGGTAACCGGCGATCACGGCGAAGAGTTCGCCGAGAACGGCTATTGGGGGCACACCGGTAATTTTTCACCGGAGCAAGTGGCCGTGCCGTTCGTGCTTTCCGGGCCGGGCATTCCAGCCGGAGTGGAAACGCGTCCGACATCGCACGTCGATTTCGCTCCTTCCGTGCTCAGTTGGTTGGGCTGTTCCAAGCAGCGCTTTGCCGACTATTCCAACGGGATCGACTTGCTCGACCCGCCGCTGGAGCGCGCGCGCACCATCGCGGCCTGGGATGAGCTGGGGCTGTGGACCGAACAGGGCATCGTGCGCATTCCGCGCAAACCCGGCCTCTCCAATCAAGTTGCAATTTGGACTCGCGAATGGCGCGTCGCGACGGCGCAGCGCCTGCGCTTGGCGATCGTGAGCGAGGACTTGCAGCGACTGGAACGCGATTGCGCCCAATTCTTCGCGCCGGCCGCCATGCATAAGTAGCTCGGCATGGCTCGTGCCCGGACACGTGGATCTAGCTCGACGCGAGTTCTCTTGGTGGCTGGCCTTGGGGCGGGCCCGCGTCCAACCTAGCCGAACGCGGCCGGATGTCGATTTCAACGCGGGTTTGCTTACGCCCTGATCAACAACGATTTGCATCCGATGCGTTCGCCTGGCCTGACTTAGGCCAGGCAGAGTCCCGCAGCGTGCCTCTAGTCGCCGATCGTGAACTTGAGCGCGTCGCTCAAACTGGTCGTCGAAGGACTTTGCGCGTCCCTGCCCCAGTACTGCGACCACACAGTGACGCCGATGCTGAGCGCCGGATTGACGCCGCTGGCGATGTACGTGTTGAAGTCCAAGCTGTAGGTCCCCGAGCAATCGTTCGGTGGCGGATTGCCGCCCGAATTTTGAATCTGCGTGCGCACGATGGGCTGAAGGCAGCACATCGTGCCGCCTTGGAACGGGTTGGATGCCGGTCCGGTCAACGAGTAGAACAGAACTCCGAACTGCTGGTTGATTTCGTTCGTGGCATAGACGGTGAATCCCGCGCCCAGGGTGGCGGAAGGAATGCCCAGGAACTGGATCGAAGGAAAGCAACCCTGGGAGTTGAGCTTGGACACGCAATACGCAACGGGGGGCGCGCCCAAGCGATCACGCCGAAACACGTCGCTGGCCGAGTTCGAGTCGGAGGCCACCAGGTCCGGAGCCGGGCTGTCGAAGGCCACATAGCGACCGTCGGCGGATACCACCGGCCGGTAACTGGGTCCCACGGACTGCAGCGAGTCAAAGGTCAAATTCGCGCGCGTGGTCGTTCCCAGCAGCAAATCGTGCACGAACACGTCGTTCTGGCCGTTGGCGTCTCCGGCCACGAGATTGTCCGCCAAGCTCTCGAACGCGCAGTAGCGACCGTCGGCGCTCAAGTACGGCTGGGTGCAAAGCGCATTGGCCTGCACACCGGCGGTGGACTTGCTGACTAGGCTCGTGCTGCTGGTCTGCAAATCGTGCACGAAGATGTCCGCGAAGCCGTTCGTGTCTCCGGACACCAAATTGGTGGCCGTGCTGGCGTAGGCCACGAAATTGCCGTCGGCTGAAATCGCGGGCTTGAACGAGCCGCCGAACGCCACCGATCCGCCTGGTCCGGCACTGATGCGCGTGGTGGTCAGCGTGGCCAAGTCGCGCACGAACACGTCCAAGTCGGCATTGCCGTCCAGGGCGTCGAAGTTGCCGGCCAGACTCTGAAAGGCAACGCGCATGCCGTCGCCGGACACGGAAGGCAGGCCGGAGTCGCCGATGCCCTTTTGCCCGGCCGTGTTTTGGCTGATCAAGACCGTGATTTGGTTCGCGCGGCTATGCAGGAAAACGTCCTCATGGGCGAGGTCTCCGCCGACCAAGTTGTTGGCCGTGCTGGAGAAGGTCACGAACATTCCATCGGCCGAAAGCGCACACCAGCGTGCCTGGCCCATGGCTTGCACACCCGCCGAACTGATGCTCACGCGCGTCGTGCTGGAAGCCGACAAGTCGCGTACGAACACGTCGCTGGCGCCGTTCGTGTCGCCCCCAACCAAGTTCGTCGCCGTGCTGCAAAACGCGACCACCAGCCCGTCGCTGGAAATCGAGGCGGGCACGATTTGGGTTCCGTTCCAGCCGGACGGACCAGTGGCTTGCGCGCCCGTCGAATTCACGCTGACACGCGTGATTGCTTGACTCGAGAGGTTCTTGAGGAACACGTCGCTGGAAGTGTTCGTGTCGCCAGTGACCAAGTTGGTTGCCGTGCTATAGAAAGTGACGCGCACTCCGTCGGGTGTCATGGCCGGCGCCTGGGAGGATCCGCTGGCTTGGACGCCGGAAGCGGACTGGCTGACGCGCACGGTGGGAGCGACTTGAGCGGAGCGTGCGCTGCCGGCTAACAAGAGCAGCGCCGCCCAGCCGCGCCAGGGCGCACACGAGGTGCAGGTGGAACGTTGCATAGCGAATGATTGTAAGTGAATCTGGCCCAGGTCAGATTCGGGCGGAGGCGGAAGGATTCGAACCCTCGAGGACCGTGAGGCCCTAGCGGTTTTCAAAACCGCCGCAATTGACCACTCTGCCACGCCTCCGTGGGGGACGCACAACCGTTGCTTCCCCGAAGGAGCCTACTGTGCGCGGGGAGAAACGCCAGCCAGCGAGTGCCGGCCCGCCGGGCACTCGCGTCTAGGGCTGTGGCGGGGTATCGCCGGGGCCTGGAGCTTCGCCCGCTTCTCCCGCTTCCTGTTGGCCCGCGGGCGGCAGGGGATCCGGCCCGCTCTGGTCGGTGCGCACTTGGTCGAGCACGGACTCGGCCACGCGCATCGTGCAGCCGGCGCGCAGCGCCAGCGCGATCGCGTCGGAAGGGCGCGCGTCGAGGGCGCACTCGGCGCCACCGCCCTTGGGACGCACGATCAACTTGGCGTAGAAGGTGTTGCTGCGCAGGTCCACGATGTCGCAGCGTGCGAGTTCGCAGCCCAGGCCCTCGATGATCGAATAGGCCAGTTGATGCGTCATGGGCCGTTCGCTGGCCACGCGCCCGACGACGCGGCGGATTTCCGCGGCTTCAGCCGTGCCGATCACGATGGGAAAGCCGCGCTTGCCCTTGCGCTCGGCCAAGAAAATGTACTGCCGGTCGGAACGCTCGCTGATGATGATACGGCCCAGCACTACTTCGACCATTCGCGGGTCAACCGGGATCGGAGATTCGGCGGGCATGGCGCTAGCTGCAACACAGATAGTGGGAAGGATCGCGAGCAAGCATTCCAGAAACCTGTCTCAATGTGGGGTGCGACATGACCCTAGTGCGGCGGGCGTCCGCCTTCAGCGACGGCGTTGCTGTCGCTCGCGTAGAACGACATCTTCGAACGGTCCTTGCTCTTCGAGGAACAGGAATGCGCTGGCGCTGGCGTCGCGCCAGCCGCACAGCGTGCACCACACTCCGGTGGAAGAGCGTGCGCCCAGGGGTTCGACACCCGGGCGTTTGCACTGCGGACAAGCTCGATCGACTTTTCCCGGCAGCAGCGCGGAAACCAAGACCCAACCCAAGCCGGCTGCCAGCAGCGCGCCGCAGGCGAGCGCGAAGCCGGGTATCAAACCCGCCCGCACCAAGCCGAAGCCGGCTGCCACCGCACTCAGAGCGAAGGGCGCAATGAACCAAGCCGCGATGCGCGCGCGCATGCGCGCTCTGTCGGCAGTCGAGCGCATTCTGTGCGCGCGCCACGGAGCTGCGTCCTGGCTCGCCGCAGACGGCCCGCGTTTTCCGATTCGAGCGCTAGGCGCCAGACTCGTTGAGGGATCGTTCCCCAGAGAAATGACGCGCGACTCACCGGGCCGCATGGGCTTGTGCTCTCGGTGCACGCCAAAGGCGTCGGTCTCGGCGGCCGAGGGGGCGGCCATGTCGGCGCACAAGTCCGCCGGGGTGCCCTGCTGCCGAGCCTCTGATCGGAAGGCCTCCAAGCAGCGCGCCCGGCGGGCGAACCAATCGTCGTCGCGATTGCGCCGCGGGGGGTTCTCGGAAGGCCACATGACTCTTCCAATGTAGGCGCCCACAGGCCCTTTGGGTACGGGCCAGTTCAAGTTCGTGCCGCAACCCCCGGACCTGGCGTATCATTTCTGCCGCACGATGGTTCTGGGATCCTCACAGGCTGCTCCAAATCGCTCGAGCGAGTCGTCCCTGGGCCGACCCCAGCAGGCTGGCTGGCCAGACAACCCGGTTCTTACGCGCGTATTCCGGGGCCAGTGGGTCGAATCCCAGCACCGTGGCGCCTGGGTGCGCGTCGATCGCTCGGGCAAGGTGCTGGAGTCCAGGGGCGCCTTTGCAAGTCCGGTGTTTGCCCGCAGCGCGCTCAAGCCTCTGCAGGCACTGGCCTTGGTGGAGTCCGGAGCTGCCGCCGCCAGCGGCCTATTGGACGACGAGCTCGCGGTGGTCGTCGCGTCGCACAACGGGGAGCCCCAGCACGTGGAACGCGTGCAGCGGCTCCTTGCGCGAGTGCACCTCTCGGAGTCGGCTCTGCAGTGCGGCGCTCAACCCCCGGGGGATAGGCGCTCGCGCACCGAAATGCTTCGACAAGCCAAGGAACCATCCGCCGTGCACAACAACTGTTCGGGCAAGCACGCCGGTTTCCTGGCCCTGGCGATCCACCTGGGATGCGAGCAAGCTCGCTATCTGGACCCGGAAAGCAAGGCACAGTTGCTGGTGCGCCAGGCGGTCGGCGAAATGTGCGATTGCCGGGGCGACCAGCTCACCCAGGCCATCGACGGCTGCAGCGCGCCTTCGTTTCGCTTGCCGCTGGTTTCCCTAGCCGCGGGTTTTGCGCGCCTGGCCGACCCACGGGGGCTGGGAGAAGCGCGCGAGGCGGCCTGCCTCCGAATCGTATCGGCCGTGCGGCAATGGCCGGAATTGATCGCGGGACGTCACCAACGCATCTGCACGGACCTGGTCAAGGCGACCAAGGGGCGCCTGATGCCCAAATTCGGTGCCGAAGCCGTGTACGCTATCGGAGTGACCACGGGTACTCACCGCGGAGAGGCGCTGGCCGTGAAAGTCGATGACGGGGACACGCGCGGCTTGCACGCATTGATCGTGGCCTTGTGCGAGCGCTTTGGTTGGCTGGAAGCGGGCGAGCTCGATGCACTTTCGGCCTGGCGCGAGGGGCCGCTGCGCAACTGGGCGGACATCGTCGTCGGCCGCATCGAAGTGCTCCCGTGAGCGAGTCCTCGGCCTCCCTGCAGGGGCCCGTGCGCCTGGACCTGGTGCCGCCGGACCTGCCGGCTAGCGCCCACAAAGGCGACGCCGGGCGCGTGCTGTGTTTGTGCGGCAGCCGCACCATGCCCGGCGCGGCGATCTTGGTGGTACGCGCTGCGGCGCGCGCCGGAGCGGGGCTGGTATACCTGGGTTGCCTCGACGAGAGCTTGTTGCAAGTGGTTCCGCCCGCGTCGCCCGAAACCGTGTTGGTGGACTACTCCCACCAAGACCAATGGACCATTCCCCTGGCCGCGCGCGGCGACCATGCGGTCGTGATCGGTTCCGGCCTGGGACAGGGGCCGCGCGCGCGCGCGGCGCTGGAGGGGCTGCTGGCCTGCGGCCGCAAGATTCCCGTGGTGATCGACGCCGACGCGCTCAATCTCTTGGCGGGTCAGGTGGAGCGCCTGAAATCCAGCGCCATCCTCGCGATCCTCACGCCGCATCCAGGCGAAGCCCAGCGGCTGCTTTCGCGCTCGATCGCTCCCGATCCTGACGCGCGACAAGCCGCCGCGCTCGAACTGGCGCAAAGGAGTGGGGGCGTGGTTTGCCTCAAGGGGCAGCACACGGTCGTCGCCCACGGCTCGCGAGTGTTCACCAACGACACCGGCAACTGGGGCATGGCGACCGCAGGTTCGGGCGACGTATTGGCCGGAATCATGGGCGCCTACGTAGCGCAATGCGTCGCCGGTCCACATCCTGAGTGGACTCCTTTCGTGGCCGCCGCGGCGGCCGTGCGCGTGCACGGTCTGGCGGGAGATTTGGCCGCCAGCCACATGGGGCCGCGGGCGTTGATCGCCAGCGATTTGGTGACGTTCCTGCCCGCCGCACAAAAACGCTTGCGCGCGGCGGCGCAATCCGGTCCCGGCTGAGCTACGTTTCGTGCAGCGGTAGGATGGGGCCGTTGATGACCTCCGCGAGTACTTGCTTGCTGCTGGCTGTTCTGAGCGCTCGATCAGCGAGTCCGGCGCCGCCAAACCAAGAGCAGTCCTCAGCATGGCACGGCGGGCCTGGAGCAGCCATCGAAGCTGCCTTTGGACAAGAGTCCGCGGCCTCCAACGAGAATCTCTGGGGCCACAGTGCCGCGCGCGTGGAAGCGTTCGTGCGCGGTTTGGCGCGCCCTAGCGCGGACGCTCCGGGACGCTTCCAAAACGTCCTCGCTCATGCGCGCTGGCAAGTTCGCTTGGCCGGATTGGAGGCCCTGGCGCGTGGACTGGAAGCGGGCGCGCTGGACCAACCCGGTGCTTTGGCGCGCGCGCTCGAAGCTCGCGTTTTGGAGATAGCCCTCGATTCCAGCGCGCGCGAGCAATCCGCAGCCCTGCTTGCTTTGGCGCGCTGGCCCACGCCGCTGCATCTTGCGCGCGAGCCATGGACGAGCGTGGCAGGCCACGCACTGCCCGACGTACGCTCTGCCGCCGTGCGCTGCCTGGCGCGACACGCTGCTCCCTGGGCGGGACCACTCCTCTTGGCACTCGCTGGCGATCCCGATGCGCGCGTGCACGCCCTGGCGCGCGCTGCACTGTGCATGCACGAATCCTACGCAGGCGAAGCGCGCAGTTTCGCTTTGCAGGCGGCCGCCAGCGACGAAGTTGCTTGGATGGACTTTGCTTTGGCGTTCGAGCGTTCGGGGCGCGCGCCTGGGTCGCTGAAAAATGTGTCGCGCGAGCTGGAGCAGCTTGGATCGGGTACTCCGGCGGCGCTGGCGGCCCGCGGCGTTTGGGAAGCTATGACGCTGGCGGCTGGGGAAGGCGGCGACCCGGCCCTGATCCAAGTCGCTTGGCCGCGCCAACCTCTGGAGCCCGAAGTGCCGCTCTCGGAAGGCTCCCCGGGATTCGGGAAACGCGAGCGACAACGCCTGGCGGCATTCGAGCGCGAGCGGCTGTTGTGGCGCTGCCTGCGCGCCTTAGGAGCGCGCGACCACACCAAAGCCGCGGAGCTGTCGGAGCGCCTGTTCGCCAGCGCCGCCCAGGCGGCGTCCGACGCCGACGCCGCCAGTTTCTTGACCGGATTTGCGGAGATCGGCCAGTTCGATCGCCTGGCAGAGCTGGCACGAGAGCATGGGCTGCATGCCAGCCGGGCCGAGTTCTTGTGGACCCTCCTGGCCACGCGCCCGGTGCCTTTGCATCTGGAAATGGCCAAGCCGTGGCTGGCGCGCGACGAACAGCCGCACGTGCGCGCGGCTGTTTACTCCGCGGCGAGCGCCAATTTCGACGCCGGTCGCAATCTTGGCTGCGGCCACATCTTGCGCGCGGGCTTGGACGATGCCCGGCCCGAGCTGCGCAGCGCGGCCTTTCGCAGCCTGTGTTCGGCCGACGAGCTAGCGCCCTGGTCAAAGGCCCTATTCGAGGCCTGGACGCGCCAGGAAAGCAGCCTGCGCAGCCAATGGCTCGAATACTTGCCGCGCAGTGTGGCTTGGAGCGATTTTCGCGACAAGTTGCTGCACATGGCGAGCGATCCCGCGCGGCGCTTCGAGGTGCTCGAACTGCTGTGCGCCTTCCACGGGGACGCCGAAATCGCCAGCCTGAGCGCGCGCTGGCTGCGCGAAGAGCTGCAGCAACTCAAGCAGTCCGGGCCGCTGGCGCTGCGCGAGCACGAATTGCGCACCTGCCAGGCAGTGCGCGCCGCGCGCCAAACCGGCGGCGAGAAATCCGTGCCCGTCCTGATCGAAGCCTTGGAAGCCTCCCACGAGCGCAGCGTCGAGGTTGGAAAAGTGGTGGTCGCAGCCCTGGCCGGATTCAAGACTGGCCGGAACGAATTGTCGGAGTGGCTCAGCGACGAGATTGCGCTGCGCGTGCGCGTGGAGGCCGCACTGGCATTGGCTGCTCGCGAAGGTGAAGCCGGCATTCAGCGCGCGCGCGCCGTGCTGCGCCGTGACATGGCGCGCTGCGACTTCGAGCTCTCGACGCGCATTCTGCGTTGCCTTGCTGCGGCCGGCGACGAGGAAAGCGCGGATTTCCTCGCGTCCGTGGCGCTGGATTCCAAGGCCGAGCTGGAGCTGCGCATGGTTGCGACCGACGCGCTCGCCGCCCGCGAACCCGTGGCCGAAGACGTGCTGTGGGCACTTGCCAGCGGCGCGGACCAAGCGGAACTGCGGGCCTCGGCTCTGCAAGCACTGGCCAAGGTGGGTGGAGAG
>JAKFYL010000254.1 GCA_021730845.1 Planctomycetota bacterium
CTCAGCCTTTGCACTTTGGCAGTCCTGGCCTCCTCCTCAAGGGCGCAGTGCGCCTCGAATGCCTCCCAGCCCAACGACTCTTGCGCGCAAGCGACGCTCCTGGGGGCCGGTGTGTACCAGGGTCTGACCTTGCCCGCCTTCGAGGCGGACAGCTATCGCATCAGCGTTCCCGCAAGCCACCGGCTCGAGGTGCGCATACCGGCCCTGACCGCCAGTTCGTTCATCGATTGCTTGGTGCGCCGGCACAAAGACGACGGCTCGATGACGCCTTGTGCTCCCGGCTCGACGAGTTTTCTTTCGGCCACGTTCCTGAATGGTCTAGCGTCCGGCGTGCTGCTCTCCTGGCCGAGCCCCAAGAACGCCGCGGCCACGCTGTTCGGCTCCACACCCGGAGCGCTCCAACTGTCCAACTCTTCTGCCTTGGCAAAGGCTTCGTGGTGAACCTGCGGCCGGTACCTAGTCAAGCATCCCAGACGGGTTAAGGAACGCTGCAAGCCTCGGCCAACGGGAACGGCACGGCGGCGGCATTCCAGCCCGGACAAACCTGGTTTTTCCAAACGTAGTATCGCGATCCGGCCGCGGGACTTTCCGGGTTCGGCGTCAGCGAAGGATTGCGTCTGGAGTTTCAGTAGCTGCTGCGCGCCCCGCTTCGAGCCCGGGCAGTCCTCAACTGCTCGGCTCCAGCTTTTCGAGCAAGTCGCGCACGACTTGCTCGACCTTCTTGTTCGCCGTATCGATCTTGATCTCGCAGCGCGCATAGTCCGCTTCGCGCGCGGCGAGCAACTCCTTGAGTTCTTCCAGGGCGCGCGGGCGGCCGGCCATGGGGCGCTGGTCGCCCTGGGCTTGCACACGCCGCAGGTGTTCTTCCGCCGGTGCCTTCAGCCACACCGTGCGGCAGGTCGCGCCAAGGCGCGCGAAGGTGGCGCGCGCGGCGACGATCGATCCGCCCGTCGCCAACACCAACCCCTCGCCTTCGCCCAGCACGCGCTCCAAAGCTTCGGCCTCCAAGCGCCGGAATCCGGGCGCGCCGTACAAATCGAAAATGGCCGCCAAGCTTGTGCCTGCCAGGTCCTCGACGCGCCGATCGAGTTCCACGAACGGGACCTCGAGCGCCAGGGCCAGGGCCTTGCCGACGGTTGACTTGCCGGCGCCGCGCAAACCGACGAGCGCCACGCGCTGCGTCGTCGCCGGAAGGTCGAGCAGCGAGCGAGGCGCCTGGCCCAAGGCGCGCGCAAGCCGCATCAGGCTGACCACCGTCAAGTTGGCCCTCCCGGCCTCGGCGTCGGTCAGGTGCCTGCGGCTAAGGCCGGCTGCGGCCGACAGTTCGGTCACCGAGAGCCCGGCTTCCTGACGTAGCAGGCGCAACCTGGCGCCCATTTGGGCGAGCAAGGCTTGGTTTTTCCGCGCTTGGGCGTTAGAGTGCTCAGGCATTTGTACTGTGAGAAGTATAACTCTCACACCCGTCCTCGCAACTCCCTATCCCAAGCAAACACCTCGTGGCCGTCCAACACGCACCCGCCCCGCCGGTCCAGTTCCAGACCAGCCCCTCGCGCTATCGCCACTTTCAATTCCAGGTACAGGGCGATTTGGCGCGCCTGTCGATGAACGTGCAGCAGTTCGAGCCCCAGCGCGAGGGCTACGAGCTCAAGCTCAACAGCTACGACATCGGCGTCGATGTGGAACTCGCCGACTGCCTGCAGCGCCTCCGCTTCGAGCACCCCAAGGTGCGCACGGTGGTGGTGACCGGCTCCCTGGAACGCGTGTTCTGCGCCGGTGCCAACATCGTCATGCTGCGCAGCTCGACGCACGGCTTCAAAGTCAACTTTTGCCGCTACACGAATGAAACTCGCCTCGCCATCGAGGACGCCTCGGACAAGAGCGGCTTGCGATTCCTGGCCGCGCTCAACGGCACCGCATCCGGCGGCGGCTACGAGCTGGCGCTGGCTTGCGACAAAATCCTGCTCGTCGACGACCGCAACAGCGCGGTCTCCTTCCCGGAAGTCCCTTTGCTGGGCGTATTGCCCGGCACCGGCGGCCTGACGCGCTTGACCGACAAGCGCAAGATCCGCCGCGATCGCTGCGACGTGTTCTCGACCCTTGCCGAAGGAATCAAGGGCAAGCGCGCGGTGGAATGGAATCTGGTCGACGCGATCGCGCCGCTCTCGCGCTGGGACGAGGCCGTGGCGGAAATGGCCCGCTCCATGGCCGCCGGCACCAAAGCGCGCGGCGAACAAGGCATCGAACTGGAGTCGATCGAGCCCGAGGGTTCGGACCAAGTTGCTTCCGCCTACGGACCGCTGGAACGCACGCGCTGGAGACACTTGGACTTGAGCATCTCCCGCAGCGCGCGCTGCGCCGAGCTGACCTTGCGCTTGCCCGAGCGCTGGGAAACCACACAGGCGCAAGCGCTATCCGCCCAGAGCGGCTGGTGGATCCTGCGCGCGCTGCGCGAGCTGGATCTGTGCCTGTGCAACTTGCGCTTCAACGAGCCCAACTTGGCCCTGGTGCTGCTGCGCGTTCAGGGCAATCCCAAAGCTTGGCGCGATACCGACAACTTGCTCGCCGCTTCCACGCACTGGCTCGTGCGCGAGACGCGCTTCTTCGCGGCGCGCGTGCTCAAGCGCCTGGAAAACACGGCCAAGAGCTTCTATGCCATCGCCGACCAGCATGCCGCCTTCGTCGGCACGGGCTTGGAACTCGCCCTCGCTTGCGACCGTATCTATGCCAAGGACGACGAGCAGTGCGCCGTCCACTTCGGGGTCACCCCCATGAACGCCGGAGTCTTGCCCATGTCGAACGGCATCTCGCGTCTACAGACGCGCTTCTTGGGAACGCCGGAGCAAGCGAGCCAGGTCTTGGCGCAGACCGAGGACTTCGATACCGCGCGCGCCAGCGAGCTAGGACTGGCCACTTTCGCGCCGGATGCCATCGACTGGGAGGACGAGCTGCGCCTGGCGATCGAGGAGCGCACCTCTTTCTCACCCGACGGCATGACCGGCATGGAACAGAATCTGCGCTTTGCGGGACCGGAGACCATGGAAACCAAGATCTTCGGTCGCCTGTCTGCTTGGCAGAACTGGATTTTCCAACGCCCCAATGCCGTGGGGGAACGCGGCGCTTTGACCACGTACGGAACTCCGCTGCGACCGAGCTTCGACACGCAGCGCACGTAGCACTCCCTTGGCCTCCCTTTTGGCACACCCAACATAGCGACTCACATGACTGGCATCGACTACTCCCAAAAGATCCCCAACAACGTCGACCTGGCCTCCGACAAGCGCCTGCAGCGCGCCCTGGAAGCCTGGCAGCCCAACTACTTGGAATGGTGGAACTCGGTAGGCCCCACCGACTTCAACACGAAGGACGTCTATTTGCGCACGGCGATCAGCGCCGAGAAGGACGGCTGGGCGCACTTCGGCTACGTGAAGATGCCCGACTACCGCTGGGGCATTTTCCTCGAGCCGCGCGACGAGAAACGCACGGTCGGTTTTGGCGACCACTTCGGCGAACCGGCCTGGCAGCAGGTCCCGGGCGAATACCGCAATTGGCTGCGGCGTTTGATCGTCACGCAAGCGGACACCGAACCGGCGTCGGTCGAACAGCAACGCCTGCTGGGACATACGGCGCCCTCCTTGTATGACCTGCGCAACCTATTCCAAGTCAACGTCGAGGAAGGCCGGCACCTGTGGGCCATGGTGTATTTGCTGCACACCTATTTCGGCAAGGACGGACGCGACGAGGCGGAAGAACTGTTGCAGCGACGCAGCGGAAACCCGGACCACCCGCGCATTCTGGGAACCTTCAACGAGCCCTGCACGGATTGGTTGTCGTTCTTCTGCTTCACGATGTTCACGGACCGCGACGGCAAGTTCCAGTTGCTGGCCCTGGCGGAAAGCGGTTTCGATCCCCTGGCGCGCACGTGCCGCTTCATGCTGACCGAAGAAGCGCACCACATGTTCGTGGGACAAACCGGAGTGGCCCGCGTCATCGAACGCACGTGCCAGGTGATGCAAGCCCACCCCGACAAGGACGTGCGCGACTACGGCGCGATTCCTTTGGATGTGATTCAGAAGTACATCAACTTCTGGGCTTCGTCGAGCACCGACCTGTATGGCGCCGAAATCAGCTCGAACTCGGCCAATTTCTTCCGTTCCGGCCTCAAGGGCCGCGCTTACGAGGAGCGCTACGACGACCACTTGGCCTTGGAGGGCAGCTATGCCTTCGAGAACTTGGTCGATGGCCAGCTCGTGCGCGAGGAAGTTCCGCTGCGCAACGCCATGAACGAAGTCCTGCGCGACGAGTACGTCAAGGACAATGAAAAGGGCATTGCGTACTGGAATCGGGTTTGCGAGCGCATGGGCAATCCCTTCCGCTTCCGACTGCCCCAGCGCCGCTTCCACCGCAAAATCGGCGTATACGCGGGTGGGCACTTCGACCTGGACGGAAATGCGCTGAGCCAGGCCGAGTGGGAACGCCGGCAAGGAGACTGGCTGCCGACAGCCAAGGACCGCGCCTTCGTCCAAGGCCTGATGCAGCCGGTCACGACCCCCGGAAAATCCGCCGGTTGGATCGCCCCGCCGGCCAAGGGCGTCAACGACCAGCCCGCGGACTTCTTGTACGTGCGCGCCTAGGCGCGAGCAGGCGAAGGGAACCAGGCACCTGCGCCCGCTTTGCGCAGCTTTCCGGCTTGGGTCGCAAGTGCAGCCCGCGCTGCGCCTTGCCGCGCAACGGGAACGAACTTCCTTGGCCTTGCAGCACAACCTTTTGGAAAAGCGAACGTACTTTTTAGGAATCCAGACGAGCCCGCCGAACTAGGCCCCTGGGAAGATTTCACTTGGGGACAGGCCCGCGCCTTGGGGGGTGCCGGCCTGACATAGTCAGGGGAGTTGGATTCATGAAGTACTTGAGAGGCCCATTGGGGAAGGCCAGGGGACTGTTCGTGCCGGCGCTGGCGATTGCGCTCGGAGCCGCTTGCACCACAGGCGTGGGACCGAACCTTGGTTCGGGAACTCCACCGGACGACGAGGATGAATCGCCGTTCGATATCGCGAGTGGAGATGGCGAAGGCGAGGAGCTGGGAATGGGCGGCGCGGTCGTGGCGGTGCTCGAGTTGGACGCTCCCAGCCGCGAGACCTTCGTACTGCGCGGCACGGTGCCCGTACCCAAGGGCACGTTTCCCCGCCCTGACGGGAAGCTACCGCTGGCCATCCGCAACCACACCGGAAACGTGGTTCCCAGTCAGGTCGAGATCGTGACGCGCTATCCGAACGACGACGACGGCGCGGACGTCGTCGAGGTCCTGGGGCGTGTGCAAGTGCCGCCGGGCACTGCCCCCGGGCAACGCATCCAGTATCAGGTCGTCACCGATCTGCAGGATCCAGGCAAATTGCCCATTCGCTCGGACGTGCTGACGCTGATCAGCAAGCCCGGCAACGTGGTGGTCGTGGCGCAGGACTACTTCGGCCACGAGTACAAGCTAGACCTGTTCCAAGGCCTGCGCCAGCGTTTCCAGGAAGGCTCGGTGGATGTTCGCCGCAAAGGTCATGCGGCGCTTTCCTTCGTTACGTACGGAGCCATGAAGTCCGGCAGCAACATTGGCGCTCCCAGCGGCGCGCTGCAACACCTGTTCGGGGTTCACGCCTATGCGACGGCGTGGGCCTATGGTGACGCTCTGTCCCTGGACCTGCGCGTCAACAACGGCGCCAGCGGTCACGACAAGACGGACCCAAGCGACGACGTGCTGGGGCTGCAGTACTTCAAGTCCATCGAACTGCGCGTGCCCAGCGGTTGGAACGTGGTGCAGGATGTCCTGGATCCGTTCTCGGGCAGCCCGACCACGCAAGGCGGCGTGACCAGCTACCCGCTGGTCAAACCCATGCCCGGCGGCAAGTTGCACGTCATGCCGTCCCAGGCTTCGTTCCATCGTCGGTTGGCGCTGGTCAAGGACGGAGAACAAGTCGTCGGCCAGAGCATCCTGGCCCAAGAGGGATTGGGCTTTGCACGCCGCGGAACGTCACCCGACTCGGGCGCACAGCTGTTCTCCTTCTTCAACCCGCAAACCAGCAACTACTTCCCGCAACGTCGGGCCTTGCCGGATCTGTCCTACTTGGGCACGGAAAACATCGAAAGCAAGGCCTTGTACGAATACAACAACGCCAAGACCGCGCTCGAAACCGGCAACAAGGGCAACTACCCCATCGAAGCCACGGCCTTGGGCTGGGCCCATCCTTGGGGCGTGGGCTATGGCGGCATGACCGGTGGCAACGAGATCTTCTTGTATGACGGCTTGAAGACAGCCGAAATCGGCACGCCCGAGAGCTACCGCGCATACGAGTTCTCGCATCGCATGTACGTCGAGCGGCAACCGATCGCGCTGTACAACAAGGACGGTCAGCCCAGCAAACTGGAAGACTGGCTGATCCAAGGCGCGAGCTTCTCGTACGTCGACATGTTCTTCTTCATGCGACTCTTGCCCGCCGGTGGCGATCCATTCGGCTTCAACCAAGCGCCGCAATTCCAAGTCACGGCAACTCGCCAAGCCGACAAGGATCCCGACTACGAACCGGCGTTGCTGGGCTTCGATCCGATCGACTTCCAGCACTACATCCGTTTCACTCGTTCGGCCAAGGTCCTGACCTGGCTGGGCAACGACCTGCTCGCCAAGGACGATTTGAAGATGGCCGCGCAGGTGTTCCGCTTGTCGTACCACGAGTACGCCAACAACGCCTACGGCTCTGCGATTCAGTCCGGTCTCAAATCGGCCATGGCCGCGGTTGCCGCAGCGCCCGATGTCGGCATGAACTTCGGACGCGGTGAGGCCTGGGGAGTGGACTGCGCGCTGGCCGCCTACTCCACCATGGACCTGGACGAGCGTGCGACTTGGAGGCCCTGGTTCGCCAAGATCTCCGACACGCTGGCCAAGGGACAATCGGCTTGCAACGGGTTCGTGCAGTCGGTGATCAACAGCAAGTGGCTGAACGGTACCTATCGCACGCGTTCGTCGATCGAGCAGGCCATTACGGAGAACGCGCTGGTCGGCATGGTCGCAACCGTGTTCCGCGGTGTCGACAGCGCACGCAAGGCGCAGACCGAGGCCAGCTTGCAAGACTCGCTGTACGCCATGATTGGCCCGATGGCTTGGTCGAGCCAGTACAAAGCGCCCTGGTCTTACATGGCCGTTGCACCGCTGGAAGCATCGTCTCCTCCGTTCTGCGGCAGCCTGCCGCCCAACGGCGTGGATGAAGGACCTGACATGTTCCAGACGTGGTCCTCGTTCGCGTACGGCCATGAGCTCACGGGCGACCCCAAATTCATGCAAAAGGCCCTGGAAATGGCGGGCGGATCGCAGTTGCTCTTGTCCCTCAAGGCCAAGGGTTTCAGCAACCTGGAGAACCAGGCGGCGCTGATCGCCGCCTGCCAATAAGCGCATATTTCAGCCAAAACGTGGGTGTGCACGACGTGCACAGTCCAGGACGGCCGGCGAGTACTCACTCGCCGGCCGTTTCCTTTCCAAGCGTTCATATTCGAAAAAAGCGTGAAATCGGCGTTGTCGATCGAGCGTTGATGAGATACCTAGGGTTCGCTGGCGCGCTGCGCACGAGTCCCTTGTCAGACGGGTGGCCCGTGAACAAAGCGCTGGAGCGATGACCGACATGGCGCACGTTCCGTGCTGCGGCGATCCAGTCGCCGCAAATCGGGCGCGCATTTCGGTGTCGCCTTTCTTGCAACTGCAATCACGCTTTCTTCGTCCGACGTAGGAGAGCCGTCGCTAGGGCGGCTCGAGGGGATTACCACGCTATGCATCGAGATCAGACCGTCCTCGTCGACGGAGCGCGCCCGCTTGCGGGCGCGCTCTGTTTTCTGACAGAACTTAACTTTCCGTTCATGCGCCGCGGCAGGCGCAAACACAGCCTCGCGCGACACGCGTCCATGCCCCCCACGGGGCTGCGTTCTTTCTTCCTCGCGTTGGGCGCTTGCCTGACCGCCGGATCGGTCGCGGCCCAGGAAACCGTGGCCGTACTGGAAGTGGCGGTCCCGTCGCAGCAAAGCTTCATCCTGCGCGGCACCATCCCCGTGCCGATCAACACGTTTCCGCGCGCCGACGGGCTGATGCCATTCTCGGTGCGGGACGCCGACGGCACCGTGGTCCCGGCACAAGTGGAAGCCGTGAGCCACTACCCCGTGGCCGAGCACGGCTGCGACGTGGTCGAGGTGCTGGCGCGTGTGAACGCGCCCAGCGACGTGCCCCCAGGCAACTTGTATCGCTATGAAATCTTGGACGCGACCTGCACCAAGGCGCCGCCTGCGCTGACTGGGATCGTGCGCGACGTGCTGTCGACGCCGGGCATGGTGACCATGCACTCCAAGGATCCCTTTGGGCACAGCTACGAGCTAGACCTGCTGCACGGACAGGGCGGCCGCAAGATGCTCAAGCGCGGGCGCGAAGTGCGCCAAGTACGCCACAGCGGCGTCCTGACGCCCACGCAACCCGTGGCCGGATCGAACGGCACGCTGCCGCACCTGATGGGCGTGCATTCCTATGTCACCGCGTTCGAGAACGAGGACGTGATCGCCTTCGACCTGCGCATTCACAACGCAGTTGTCGACGCCGATCCGGGCACGCCCCTGGACGACCCCATGGCGGATCTGTACTTCGACCGGATCGAACTGCGCTTGCCGGCCGGATGGCTGATGCTGAGCGACGTCAGCGATCCGATGCTGGGTGGGCCGGGCTTCAACAACGGCTACACGGAAGTGCCGCTGGTCTTGCCCAATGCCGACGGCAGCATGCATTTCTTGCCGCAGCAAGCCCAGTTCCAACGCCGTTTCGTGATCACGACGTTCGACAACATCTCGCGCGCTCGGATCATCCTGCAAGAGCGCGGCCTGGGATTTGCCCAGGCCGGAATCAACTCCAACAACGTGCGCTACTTTTCCTGGTGGAATCCCGATACCGCGCGCTATTTCGCCCAGCGGCAGCGCTTGCCCGACCTCGATCACATCGGGCAAGGCTCGGTGCGCGTCGAATTGGAGAACAAGTACTCCGAGTACCGCCACTACCTGGAAACGGGAGACACGACGCCCATTTATCCGTTGCCCCATTCCACGCTGGGCTGGGCGCGTCCTTGGGGCAATCCCTACGGCGGCATGACCAGCGGCGTGGAAATCCACTTGTACGACGGCATGGACGTGGCCTATGGCGCCTCCAACGAGGGCTACCGCTTCCACCAGCTCAAGCATCGCATGTACAGCGACCGCATGGCTGACGCCTTGTTCCATTTGGATGGCGAACCAACGACTTTGTCGCACTGGTTGATCCAGGGACCGAACTTCCCGTACGTGTACATGCTCTTCTACCAGAAGATCTTGTTCGGCAACGATCCGTTCGGGTTCTCCTTTGCGCCCACGTTCCAAGCCGACTACGTGCAACAAGCCGGGCTGCGACCCAGCTACCAAGCCGAGCTCGATGGTTTCGAACCCATCGACTTGCAGCATCTGGGGCGCTATCTGAATTCGGCCAAGATCTTGGCTTGGCTCGGCAACGATGCTTTGGCCAAGGACGACATCCTGATGCAGGCCGAAGTCGGCCGGTTGAGCTACCACAGCTACCCCACCGAATCCTCGGGAAACACCATCGTTTCAGGCATGCTGGCGGCCCGGCAATTGGTCGACACGCATCCCCACAATGGATTCTCCTTCGGCAGAGGTCAGGCGTGGATCATGGATGCCATGGCTTGCGCCTACTCCATGGGCAGTTCCGCCTGGCGCAACGAATCGCGAGAGTGGTTTGCCCAAATCGTGGACCTGGCCCACGATGGGCAGATCCTGTGCAGCGGCATGATCCAAGCCGAGCACAACTACCATTGGCTCGGCGGCTCGCACCGCGCACGCAACTCCGTGGAGCAAGCGATGGTGGACAATGCACTTTGGGGCGTCCTGGAGTCCGTGCACATGGGTACGGATCCCGAGCGCGAGGTCAAACTCGCTCTGACCATCTCGCGCTCGGCCTACGGCATGATCCAGTACCCTGCATGGGACTCGATTGGCAAAGGGCCCTGGGCGATCTTGGCGGTGGCACCCCTGAACTACGACGAGCCGGCCTATTGCG
>JAKFYL010000455.1 GCA_021730845.1 Planctomycetota bacterium
CGACAGCTCGCTCGAGAAAGTGGAAGTCGTCGAGGACAAGAACGCCAAGGACCCGATCAACAAACTGCACCGGCGCGACATGATGACCTACATCACGCGCTCGTTGACCCACAAGGAGCGCTTCATCTTGGAGCAGTACTACCAGGTGGGTCACACCATGCGCGAAATCGGCGAGATGTTGGCCCTGACGGAAAGCCGCGTGTGCCAAATCCACTCGAACGTGATGTCGCGCCTGAAGAACTTGCTCGACGCCGAAGGGCCGGTCGAGGCCTGAGCGTTCACGACCCGCGCGCCCAACAAGCGCGCGAATTTTTTCGACCGAGCTGGATCAGGCCCTGCGGAACTTCTAGCGTAGCCGGGCGATGCAGTTTCGAATCCAGCGCCACGACCAAGTCGACTCGACCAACGAATTGGCTCTGCGAGCCATCGGGGCTGGTACGGCGCGTCACGGTGACGTGCACGTCGCGCGCGCCCAGACCGCCGGGCGCGGCCGACGCGGCGCGAATTGGTCCAGTCCCGCGGGCGAGGGCCTGTACCTGAGTTTGGTGTTGGCTCCGACCGCGGGCCTGGCAAGTGTGCGGCTCTCCATGGCGGCCGGACTGGCCGTGCACGACGCCGTGCGATCCTTAGGGTTGGCGCGCGCACAACTCAAGTGGCCCAATGACGTCCTCGTTGCAGGCGCCAAGCTCGCGGGCATCTTGATCGAGAGCCGCGGACTCCCGCCCACAGCGCCCATGTTCGTGATCGGCCTGGGGCTCAACGTCTTGCAGCGAGAATTCCCGGCGGAATTGAGCGCGCAAAGACCCGTGACCAGCTTGGCACTCGAGGGGCTTGCCGTGAGTGTGGATGCCGTGTTGCAGGCTTGCCTGCAAACACTTGCGGCGCGACTGGAGCAAGCCCAGTTTCGGGCCGAGGAACTGGGTGGGCAGTATCTGGCTGCGGCCGGCCTGACCAACGCCGACGTAGACGTGAAGCTCACTTCAAGCGTAGTGCAGGGAATCGCAGTGGGCATGGATCTAGAAACCAATTGCCTGCGACTGGACTGCGGCGCGCAAGGCACCTTGCAAGTGCCCATGGAACACGTGCTTGGTCTTGGCAAACGGGATCGAGCCTGAACGCTGCGTGCAGCGCATCGCATCGCCAGGCCGAGATCGCGGCTATACTCGCGCCCCTCATGTCGACCCAATTGCGCGCCGACGGCCGAGAGCCGGGAGCGCTGAGAACGATCCAATTCCAGCGCGAGTTCACGCGCAACGCGCCCGGCAGCGTGCTGGCCAGCTTCGGCGCAACGCGCGTACTGTGCACCGCCATGGCCAGCGACGGCGTTCCGGCTTTCTTGCAGGGCCGGGGGCAAGGCTGGTTGACGGCCGAGTACTCCATGCTCCCCAGCTCCACGATCGATCGCAAAGCCCGCGACCGCTCGGCGAAAATCGACGGAAGATCGATCGAAATCCAGCGTCTGATCGGGCGTTCTCTGCGCGCAGTGGTGGACGTGACCAAGATGACCGAACGCACGGTCTGGATCGATTGTGACGTGATCCAAGCCGACGGTGGGACCCGCACCACGGCCATCAGCGGAGCCTGGGTGGCGCTGCACGACCTGTTTCGACACATGGAAGCCAAACGCCAACTGCGCGCTTGGCCCCTAGTCGGTCAAGTCGCCGCGGTATCCGTGGGCATCGTCGAGCGCGTGCCCATGGTCGATTTGGCCTACACCGAGGACAGCCGCGCGGAAACCGACATGAATCTCGTCATGGTGGACGATGGCCGGTTCGTGGAGGTGCAAGGCTCGGCCGAGGGCGCACCATTCCACGCCGCCGAGCTCGAATCCATGCTTGCCTTGGGCGCAACGGCGCTCAAGCAAGTCTTCGAGGCACAGCGCGCTGCGCTGGGTACGACCGCGCGCAAGTGAAGTTGCTCCTGGCCAGCGGCAACGCGAAAAAGCGCGCCGAAATCGAAGCGCTCTTGACTCCGCTGGATATCGAGGTCTTAGCCGCCAACGCTCGCAGCCCGTTGCCGGAAGTCATCGAGGACCAGCCCACGTTCGCGGGCAACGCGGCCAAGAAGGCGCAGTCGGCGGCGCTGTTTGCGCGCTCGTGGGCCTTGGCCGACGACTCGGGGCTCGAAGTCGATTGCTTGGGGGGTGCCCCGGGCGTGCTTTCGGCCCGCTTTGGGGGCATCCACGGAGATGACGCGCGCAACAACGCGCTGCTGCTCGAGCGCTTGCGACAGGTGCCCACAGGCCAACGCGGAGCGCGCTTTGTGTGCGCTTTGGCCCTGGCGCGCCCGGATGGTTCGCTGGCGCTGGCCGTTCAGGGCCTGGCTCGTGGGACCATTGCGCACGCGCCTCGGGGAACGAACGATTTCGGTTACGACCCCTTGTTCGAGTTTGACGAACCGGGCTTTGCGCAGGCGGGGAAAACCTTCGCGGAACTGTCCCGGGAGGCCAAAGCCGAGGTCAGCCACCGCGGGCGCGCCCTGCGCGCACTCGCGCAGCAGCTCCAAAGTCTGCGCGTCTAGCCTGGTCCCTCGCCCAAGCCCGTATACTCTCGGCCCCTTCCGCACCAGCCGGTCCCCCAGCCGGCCGCCTGGGTCGATCAACAAGCCATCCGTGGAAACCAGCCTGATCCGCAACTTCGCCATCGTCGCCCACATCGACCACGGCAAGTCCACCCTCGCCGACCGGATGCTCGAGCTCACGGGCGCCATCAACAAGCGCGACATGCGAGCCCAGGTCCTGGACAGCATGGATTTGGAGCGCGAACGAGGCATCACGATCAAGGCCTCCGCCGTGACCATTTGGCACGAGTACAAGGGCCAAAAGTACGAGCTCAACTTGATCGACACACCCGGCCACGTGGACTTCAACTACGAAGTCCAAAAAGCCCTGCAAGCTTGCGAAGGGGCCGTGTTGCTGGTGGACGCCAGCCAGGGCGTGGAAGCGCAAACCGTGGCCAACGCTTTTCTAGCCGTCGAGGCCAATCTGGCCATCGTCCCGGCCATCAACAAGATCGATTTGCCCCACGCTCGTCCCGACCAGATTCGCGAGGAGATCGAGAATTCGATCGGCATCGAGGCCGCCGACGCCTTGGGTGTTTCGGCCAAGACGGGCCTGGGCGTCAGGGAATTGCTCGACCGCATCATCGAAGTCGTGCCTGCTCCCTCGGGCCGCGCGCAGGATCCGCTGCGGGCCCTGATCTTCGACGCGCAATACAACGAGTTTCGCGGGATCATCGTGTACTTGCGCGTGGTCGACGGCGAGATCAAGGAGCGCGACCAGATCCACATGCTCGGCACCGACAAGGTGTACGAAGCCATCGAGATCGGCCGCTTTACTCCGAGCATGAAGCGCGCGGGCCGCTTGGGCCCCGGGGAAGTCGGTTACTTCGTCTCGAACATCAAGCAGTTAGGCGACGTACGCATCGGCGACACCATGACGGTTCACCGCGGGCCGCCAGTCGAAATGGTGCCCGGCTATCGCCCGCCCCAGCACATGGTGTACGCGGACTTCTACCCGACCAACCAGGGCGATTTCGAGAGTTTGCGCGAAGCCCTGGAAACGTTGTCGTTGTCGGACGCTTCGTTTTCGTTCGAACCCGTGACCTCGGAAGCGCTGGGATTCGGTTTCCGCTGCGGATTCTTGGGGCTCTTGCACATGGAAATCGTGCAAGAGCGCCTCGAGCGCGAACATGACATCGACATGATCCAGACCGCGCCGACGGTGACCTACAGGACGCGCCAGAAGGACGGCACAGAGACCGTGATCACCTCCCCGGGACAAATGCCGACCCCGGACAAGTACGAGGAACTGCTCGAACCCTATGCGCGCGTGGGCATCTTGGCGCCGGCCGAGTACATCGGGGTCATGATGCAAATCGCGGCCGATCACCGCGGGCAATTCGTGCGCCAAGAGTATTTTTCCGCGTCGCGCGTGCAATTGCTGTACGACTTGCCTTTGGCGGAGATCATTTACGATTTCTTCGACAAGTTGAAATCGGGAACGCGCGGATATGGCACGCTGAACTACGAGATCACCGGCTTCAAGCCGGGCGACTTGGTCAAGATGCGCATCTTGGTGAACGGCAAGGAAGTCGATGCCCTGACCTGCATCGTGCACAAGGACCAGGCCGAATACCGCGGCCGCGCGATTCTCAAGCGCATGCGCAAGGAGATTCCGCGCCACCTGTTCGAGGTCGCATTGCAAGCCGCCATCGGCAGCCGCATCATCGCCCGCGAGTCGATTTCCGCGTTGCGCAAGGACGTCACCGCCAAATGCTATGGCGGCGACATCACGCGCAAGCGCAAGCTGCTGGAAAAGCAGAAAGAGGGCAAGCGCCGCATGCGCCAGATCGGAAACGTGGAGATTCCCCAGAAGGCGTTCCTGGCCGTCCTCGGTGGCGGAGAAGACGAGGGCTAAAGCTCGTGGCCGAGAACTCCAAAGCTCGCACGCCCTGGCGCGACAACATCGAGGCCATGACTGGGGCCATCATCATGGCCGTGTTCCTCAAGTACTTCATCGTCGAGGCCTACAAGATCCCGACCGGTTCCATGCAGCCCACATTGATGGGCGAAACCTACGCCAACGGGGACGGCATCTGGGATCGGATTCTGGTCGACAAACTCTCCTACCACCTGCGCGATCCCGAGCGTTTCGAGATCACGGTCTTTCGGTATCCGCTGGATCGGTCCAAGAATTTCGTCAAGCGCCTGGTGGGCATGCCGGGCGAGGAACTGCGCATCCAGAACGGCGACTTGCTCGTGCGGACCTCGCCCGATCAACCCTGGAGCATTCCGCGCCGCTCGCGATCCGTCATGGGCGAGATGTGGAAGGCCATCGAAGCGCATCCTGCCCGCCCGGGTCCGAATTGGCGCGCGATGACCGGCACGGGCTGGATTTTCGAAGGTTCCAAGGTCGGCGCCCGTGGCGATGGATCGGCCGAATTCGTCGGTCACGGCGGCGGCCCGATTCGCGATCAATACACGCACGGCTATCCGCAGGCCATGCAAAGCAAGGTCATCGTCCCTCCGCAAGTCCAGTCGGGGGCCAATGGCGTTGGCGACCTGCGCTGCACGGGCAAGATCACGGCGCAAACCGGCTGTCGAACGGTATCCCTGACCCTGATCGAAGGTCCGCGCTCGTACCGTTTCGTGATCCCCGGCCCCGAAGCAGCTGCCGAAACTCGCGTCGAACTCGTCATCACCGACGACAGCGGTGCGCGCAGCGAATTCGGCGAGCCGTACCGCCTGGGTTCTGATCGCGCCACCAAACTCGACGTGCAGAACTTGGACGACCGTCTGGAGCTGCGCTTGAACGGGAAAGTGCTCATCGAAGTCCCGGTGCAGCCCTGCGAGCAGCAGGATGGCGGTGTGCAAATCGCGGTCGAGGGCTCCGGGGCCGATTTCGACGACTTGCGCGTGTTCCGCGACGTGTACTACACGCCGGGCTCGGGCGGGTCGGCCTGGACGATCCCGGAAGGCAACTACTTCATGCTCGGGGACAACACGCAGAATTCCAGCGATTGCCGCGAGTGGGCGTTCGTTCACTTGCGCTACGAGGACGAAGATGGCACCGAGCGCAGCGTGCGCGGCAACTGGCGACCGGCCATGGGCGGCACGCGCCTGCTCGAAGCCAACCCGATCCGGCACGCATCGGAGCTGGGGCCGAGAACCTGGATCCGTGACGAGTGGGGGGAAATGCACGAATTCCCCTCGGCCTCCGAACGACCGTTGCAGCCGGGCACGTTCCGGACCACGGTACATCTGGTGCCCCGGGAATTGATCGTGGGGCGAGCCGTGTTCGTGTTTTGGCCGCTGTCGCCATCCAAGGGCGTGTATCGCTGGAAGTGGGCGCACTAGCGGATCCAACCCCCGATCTGGGGCAGACTTGCGACGATGGCGCAAAGATTCTTGTTGCGCTCGCCCCTATCCAGTCATCCACAATTCCAGCGCAGACGGCGGTAAGTGCGCCATTGAATGCGCGGACTTCGAGTAGTAGTTGCGGTTCTGCGGCTGCAACCGATCCTGCGCTGTAACCGTATGAAAGGCAGCGATTTACATCGCGCCAATTCTGCCCATAGGCTTTTTTGCTTGAATCCGCCCTTGGCGAGCTAGCTCCCGCTCCCAGGTCCGACCTAATCCAGGGGCAACAGTCCACAGGTTGTGCACACCCGCGGGGGAAGCCCCAAGAGCCTCAGTAATTCCAGGGATTGCGCTCGAACCCCAAGCCCTACCTCGCCCCGTCGCCACCGGGTGAGGAGTGCCTCACGCGGGAAGGGCGGGCCCGCCGGCGAACCCGGCAAGATGGACTGCTAGACTGCCGCGAGGATGAGCGTCCAAGCCCCCCCGCGCCCCGGCGAAACCCTGCTCGAAGTGCGCGGGCTGGTGAAGTCCTACAAGCGCCGGCGCGTCGTGGACGGAGTCTCCTTCGAAGTCGCGGCGGGCGAGATCGTGGGGCTGCTGGGCGCCAATGGGGCCGGCAAGACCACGAGCTTTCGCATGACGGTCGGGCTGGTCAAGCCGGACGCGGGCACGGTGCTGCTGCGCGGCAAAGAATGCTCCAACAAGCCCATGTACCAACGGGCGCGCCTGGGTATGGGCTACCTGCCCCAGGATCGCAGCGTTTTTCAGCAGATGAGCGTGCGCGACAACCTCGCGGCGGTGCTGGAAGCCATGCCCCTTTCGCGCCGGGAACGGGAGTCGGAAATCGCTCGGCTGCTGGACGAGCTGGAAATCACGCACCTGGCCTCCAACCCGGCGAATACGCTCTCTGGCGGCGAACAGCGGCGCCTAGAACTGGCCCGCGCGCTGGCTTCCAGGCCAGTGATTCTGCTTCTCGATGAGCCCTTCGCGGGCGTGGATCCCATCGCCGTGCAGGAAATCCAAGGTTTGGTCGCGCGCATGCGCGAGCGCAATTTGGGCGTGCTCATCACCGATCACAACGTGCGCGAGACCCTGCAATCGACGGATCGCGCCTACATCATCCACCGCGGGAGCATCCTGCGCGAAGGCAGGCCGGCGGAGTTGGTAGCCGATCCCAAGGTGCGCGAAGTCTATTTAGGCCAAAATTTCGACCGCCCGGCCGTGGGCGTGACTGCCGCCGAAGAGCGCCAGCTCATGCGCTAGAGATCCGCGGCTGGAGTCGCCACAACCGGCGTTCGCCATGGCTGCCAACAGGTCTCGCACCAGCGTGCGGGGGCACCGCCGAGGGCCGGTCCGAGCAGCTTTTCGCGCTGCCGCGCGGGCCGGTTGCCGAGTTTTGGCCGCGCATGTACCCTTTTTCCCCCGCAGATCGGCGCTCTCCGTCCCCCTTAGTCCAGATCCCCAACCATGCACATCGTCGCTTGTGTCAAACGCGTTCCATTGACGGATATCCAAGTCAAGGTGGCCGCCGACGGCAAGACCCTGGACACCGCCGGGGTCGAGTACATGCTTTCGTTCTATGACGAGTTGGCCGTGGAAGAGGCCATTCGCACCAAGGAGAAGCTCGGCGGCGAAGTGACCGTCTTGACCCTGGGACCCGCGGATGCCTCAAAAGAGCTGCGCGAGTGCCTGGCCAAGGGCGCTGATCGCGCCATGGTGCTTCCCGACAACGCCTGGGGCACGCGCGACGCACGCTCGACCGCCAAGGCATTGGCCGCTAAGGTCAAGGAACTGGGCGCGCAGCTGGTCTTCACCGGCCGCGTCGCAACCGACCGCGATCAGGGCGCTGTTGGTCCCATGCTGGCGACGTACCTAGGCTGGGCCTGCGTGACGGACGTGGTCAGCCTGGAGCTGACGGCCGGCGGGGGCAAGGCCAAGCGCGAAACCGAAGCGGGCGTCGAAACGGTCCAGTTTTCCTTGCCCGCGGTTCTCACCTGCGACAAGGGCTTGAACGAACCGCGTTTCGCTGGCCTCAAGGGCATCATGGCTGCCAAGAAGAAGTCCATCGAAGAAAGCACAGCCGAACAAGTCGCCAACCAAGCGAACTTCGACAAGCTCGAACTGCCTCCGCCGCGCAAGGAAGGCCGCATTCTTGGCGAAGGGGCGGCAGCCGTTCCCGCCTTGATCCAGGCGCTGCGCAACGAAGCCAAGGTCCTCTAGCCGCCCACCTCCACGCTCCTCAACGCCAGCCAGCCAACAACGCAAGCCATGACCACGATCGTCGTATTCGTCGAATCCGCGGGATCCACGCCGCGCCGCGCCAGCTTGGAGGCCCTCGGTGCCGCCAGCCAATCCGGTGCAAGCGTCGTCGCAGTAGTCACCGGCCCAAACGGCCCGGCTGTGGCCAAGGCCTTGGGCGCCTTCGGCGCGGCCCAGGTCGTCGTCCTCACCGGCGCGGACCAATACAGCCCCGACGCCACCGCCAAGGACTGCGCCGCGATCGTGTGCGAACTCAAGGCCAGCGCTTTCCTGGTGGCCGCTAGCTCCACCGGCAAGGATCTCCTGCCGCGCGTAGCGGCGCTCCTGGATTGCACGCCCCATTGCGACTGCACCGCCTTGCGCTGGAGCGGCTCGGCTTCCGGCACGCGCCCGATCCTCGCCGGAAAAGCGATTGCAACGGTCAGCGGAGGCGGAGGCGTGTTCTGCGCTTCGCTGCGTCCCAATTGCTTTGCAGCGGTTGAAAAGGCCGCCGCCGGCACCGTGACCACGCGCGCCGCCAGCTCCGCGCGCCTGGCCGTCGTCGTCGACGTCTCGGCCAAGCCCGGCACCAAACTCGACGTCAAGGAAGCCCCGATCGTCGTGTCCGGCGGACGCGGCCTGCGCGCGCCCGAGAGCTTCTCGCTGGTCGAAGATCTTGCGGCCGCGTTCGGCACCGCCGCCGTAGGCGCTAGCCGCGCCGTGGTCGACGCCGGCTGGCGCCCGCACTCCGAGCAAGTCGGGCAAACGGGCAAGACCGTTGCTCCCCAGCTTTACATCGCAGTCGGCATTTCGGGCGCCATCCAACACCTTGCCGGCATGCGCACCTCCAAAGTGATCGTGGCCATCAACAAAGACGCAGCCGCACCGATTTTCAAAGTGGCCGACTACGGCATCGTGGGCGACGCCTTCGAAGTGCTCCCCGCGCTGACCGCCGCCGTCAAAGCGGCAAAGGGCTGATTTCGCCGCTGATTCCCAACCGAAATACGACCAATGCCGTTAACCGACTTTGGCCGTTGAAACGGGGCATTGTGCTTGATGGTCACTCCACTCGTTGCCCTGACCCTGGTTGCCCTCGCTGCCCCCACGGCCGCGCAATCCGTCCCCGACGCGGTCGAGGAACTCGCCGTGCGACAGCTTGCACCGCCTCTCGCTCCTGTCGAGTTCCTCTTGACCGGCGAGTGGCGCATGGTCGCCACCGATGGCCGGGAGAAGCGCGATGTCTGGACCCCGGGCCCGGGCGGATTCTCGCTAATGTCCGTCACGAGCATCAGCAGGGTCGAGGACGGCCTGTCCGGGTCCTTCCGCGCCGTCTATCACCACCCGCAGCGCGACGAACTCGTGCTCCTCGGGCTCTCGGGCCGGGATCTCCTCAACACCGGGATCGTCACGCCCGGCAAGGACCGCATCCTCCGCCTCGATATGACGCTGTTCTACGGCGAAGAGAAGATCGCCTGGTCCCCCGCGCCGACGCGCCGGATCTCCAGCGTCTGGAGCATTGAGAGTGACGATCGCTACCTCAACTACTGGATCGAGGACCAGGGCCAGCCCGTGCCGCGCGAGCAGACCAACTGGAAGTACACCCGGCACGACGAGGTCACGCCCGTGCCCGCGGACGCCAGCGCGCAGCCCGAGCGCGTCGACGTGCTGAAGCCGCTGCTGCCGTTCCTCGCGGCCGACTGGGAAACGGACTCCGCACGGACCACCTTCTCCTGGGTCCCTTACAACGAGGCCGTCCTGATGCGCACGGTCGACCGACAAACGATGCGTGTTGCCAGCGCGACGATCCTCTACCCGCACCCACACACGGGAGCGATCCACGCCTTGACCCTCCACGCGTCCGGCGCGGTCGACGAGGGCCACGCCACGGGCGCGGACGGCGCGCTCTCGATTCGCGCGGACCGGGCCGACGGCGACGGCACCGTCCGTATCGAG
>JAKFYL010000339.1 GCA_021730845.1 Planctomycetota bacterium
GTACGCCACCCTGCGCCGACTGGGGCGCGCGCGGCTTGCTCGCGCCCCAGTCGGCGCAGGGTGGCGTACAGCCAAGTCGTGCCCGAGCAAATCGAATCGGGATTGTTCGACAAAGCCACACAGCGCTCCCAGGCCGGCAACGCGCCCTCGAAGTCGCCCAGCAGATAGCGCGCCAGTCCGAGGTGGTATTGAATCTCTTGGTCGCGCGTCGAGAGGTTGATGCCCGCATCGCTGGCGGGACCAGGGAGCCCCGAGGGCTCGACTTCGTTGGGCACATCCAAAGCCAGCTTGGCGGCGCGCGCCAAGTCGCGCTCGGCCGCGCCGAATTCGCGCACGCTGATGTAGCGGTGCCCGCGATGGCGCAGAAAGCGCGGATCCTTGGAAAAACGCTCGCTGCCTTGGGTGAAAAGATCGATCGCCTCGCAAAAGCGCCCCAAATAGGCCAAGCGCCTCCCGTACCACAGCCAAGCGTCGGCGTCGGCGGGATTGGCGCGCCAGGCTTGTTGCGCCTTTGCCAACTGGTCCTGGCGGCGAGCCGACTCTGCTTCCTCCAGAGGCGGCGGCAGCAGCACTTGCCCTAGCAGGCTGCGCGCCTGTGCGCCATCGGGCAGCGCCTGGGCGAGCCCTTCGCGCTTGTGGTCCACGGCGGCTTCACGCGGGCTCGAGCAGGCTGCCACGGACAGGAGTCCTACAAGACTTGCGAAAATTATCCGATTCTTCGAAAACACGTGCAGCCTCCTGTCGTATGAGTCGTACCAGTTCGAGCGTTTCGCGAAAGCGGGCGCTCGCAGGCTTGTTGTACCGTTTACCAGAGGAGACTCCATGTGGCTCGCCATCTGCAGGAGCGTTTTCGTACTTCCCATTGCCCTCTTGGCCGCCGCGCTGGCCCCCACTCTCGCCCAAGGTGGGCAAGCTTCGGCCCAGGTGCTCTTCCAGGGCAAGCAACACGTAGCCAGCGCCCTGCCCGAACATTTCCCGCGCCTAGCCGCCGAGGCGGTTGCCATCTGGGCTCCCTGGGCCGGCGAGAACAGCTTCCGCATCGAAGTCGCCGCGGATGGAAAAGCGCTCTTGCTCGTGCACGGCAAGCGCAGCGCGACCACCCTCGAATGGTCGAAGCTCGAGACGCTCACGGCTCTGGCCGGCAAGCGCTTGCCCTATACCCCCGGACCCGCGACGCCGTCCCCCGCCAGTGCGCCGACCGCACCTGCTCCTGACGAAGAGGAAGACCTGGAGCCCTGGGACGACGACCCGGCGGAAAAGGCCAAAGGCCGCGCGCCCAACGGTCCCGTGGAAATGCCTAGGTTCGATTTGCGCGCGGCGGTGTTCATCGAATGCCGCGACGAACGCGACCTCGAAAAGTTGATGCCCTACCTGGAGCGCAAGAACCCGCAGCTGAGTAGCTGGATCAAGGAGTCCGCGGGCCAGCTGACCGGCTTTGCTTTGCAAGATCCGTTGGTCGCAGCCTGGCTCGTGACCGGTGAAGGCCTGGAGGAATACAACCCACTGAACGAATTCGTGCATCGAGCAATGGAGCTGGACGTGCTCAATCGCTTCGGACAGCAACCCTATTGGCTGCGCCATGGGTTGGCCTGGTTTGCAGAACTGGAAGTGTGCGGGTCCGTGTACTGCTTCCCCTATCGCGACGAGTTCGTGGGTGTCGGGGAACACGGCGGATGGAAACCGCAGTTCCAGGCCCTGGCCGAAGCGGCGGACGACGGCTTCGTCATGGCGAACATCGCCATGCTCCGGCGCGGCAAGTACAGCGACAACGCCGCGGCCATGGCTTGGGGCACGGCGAAGCATCTGCTGGAAGCACACGGCCAAGCGCTCGCCAATGCCATGCTCGAACTCGACCAGGTGTGGCGCAAGGAAGGCATCCAAACCGATGCCAGCACCGGCAAGTGGCGCACGATCGAAGGCTACGAAGTACCCCCCGAGCGCCAGCAAACCATCCTGGAAGCCCAACTGGGCAAGGATTTCTTGGCCAATTTGCGCAAGGCCGCGCTGGCCAAGTCGAAGAAGAAGAGCTAGCTAGCACGCCCTAGCCCCGCCAACCAGCGGCGCGCGCTTGCCCAAGGCAGGTCCGGCCCTGACAATGCGCAGGCTTTCGCGACATGGCTGCGCTCAACCTAACGATCAACGGGGACCGGCTGGAAACGGCCGCGCCCGATCATTGGACCTTGCTCGAGGTGCTGCGCTATCGCCTGGGACTAACGGGTTCCAAGCAAGGCTGCGACAAGGGAGACTGCGGCGCGTGCACCGTGCTGCTCGACGGTCAGCCGGTGCTCGCCTGTTTGACCTTGGCTGGATTGGCCCAGGGCCGCGCGGTCACCACCATCGAAGGACTGATGCCGGCGCACGCTCGCGAAGGCAAGTCCGGCGCGGACCCGGTGCAAGATGCCTTCGATCGCTGCGGCGCGCTGCAGTGCGGCTTTTGCCAACCGGGCATGATTCTCTCGGCGCGCGCGCTGCTCAACGCCAATGCGCATCCCACACGCGCCCAAATTCGCGCGGCTCTAGCCGGCAATCTGTGCCGCTGCACGGGCTACACCCAAATCGTCGAAGCGGTCGAATACGCCGTCGCGGTGGCGGCCGGCGTCGAGCCCGCGCCGCGCGCCTGGGAAACGCCGCGTGCGCGTCTGACCGACATCGAGGAACAAGGGACGCGCCGCCCCAGCGGCCAGGCCCGGCCCTAGCCATGGCGGCGCGCGACAATCACGGCACGAGCCCGCCCTGGGGCCGAAGCTTCGGCGTGCTCGGCCAGCCGCACCGCAAGCTCGACGGCCTGGCCAAGGCGACCGGCAGCGCGGTGTACGCCGACGACCTGGCGCTGCCCGGCATGTTGCACGCCAAGACGCTGCGCAGCCCGCACGCCCATGCGCGCATCGAATCCATCGACGCATCGAAAGCCTTGGCGCTGGAAGGCGTGCACGCCGTGATCACCGGGCGCGACCTGCCCGAGCGCTACGGCGTGATTCCGTGGACGCAGGACGAAACGGCGCTGGCCGTCGATCGCGTGCGCTTCATCGGCGATCCCGTGGCAGCCGTGGCCGCGATCGACGAAGACACCGCCAATCGCGCGCTGAAGTTGATCGAGGTGCGCTACCAAAAGCTCACGGCCTGGTTCGATCCGGCAAGTTCGCTCGCGGCCCAAACCGACCGCATCCACCCCGACACCAAGGGACCCGGCAACCTGAGCAAGCACGTGCACCTGTGCTTTGGCGACGTGGACGGCGAACTGGCTGGGGCTGCGCACACGATCGAAGGCGAATACGAATTCCACGGCACGACCCACGCCCCCATCGAGCCGCATTGCGCCGTGGCGGCCGTGGACGCGGCGGGACTCTTGACGGTGTGGTCCTCGACGCAGATCACGCACTACGTGCACCGCGCCTTGGCCAAGGTGCTGCACCTGGAGGCGCACAAGATTCGCGTGGTCCAACCTTGCCTAGGGGGCGCCTTCGGCGGCAAGTCCGATCCGTTCAGTCTGGAATTTTGCGTGGCCAAGCTGGCCATGCTCACCGCGCGGCCGGTGAAGATGCTGTACACGCGCGAGGAAGTCTTCTACGCGCACCGCGGGCGCCACCCGATGCAGATGCGCTACCGCACGGGAGTCGACAAGGACGGCAAGCTGCGCGCCGTCGACGCCAAGATCTTGATCGACGGTGGCTCCTACAGTTCGTTTGGCCTAGTGACCACCTACTACGCCGGCCAGTTGCTCACGGGGCCCTATCACTTTCCGACCTATCGCTTCGACAGCACTCGCGTGTTCACCAACAAGCCGCCTTGCGGACCCAAGCGCGGGCACGGCTCGGTGCAGCCGCGTTTCGCGTTCGAGATCCAGCTCGACGAACTCGCCGGGCGCCTAGAACTGGACCCGATCGAAATCCGGCGGCGCAATTTCCAGGGCGACTTCACGCGCACGGTCAACGGCCAGCGCGTCACTTCCAATGGTTTCTTGAAGTGCCTCGACGAAGTCGAGCGCCTTTCGCGCTGGAAGGAGCGCCGCGGCAAGCTCGGTTTCGGTCGCGGCCTTGGCGTGGCCGGCTCGATGTACATCTCGGGTACCAACTACCCGGTCTATCCCAACGACATGCCCCAGGCGGGCATCCAGATCAAACTCGACCGCTCGGGACTGGCGACGGTTTTTACCGGTGGCAACGACATCGGCCAAGGTTCCAATTCGATGTGCGCCTACATCGTGGCCGAGGAACTGGGCCTGGACCTTTCCGCGGTGCGCGTGGTCGCCGCCGATACCGATCTGTGCCCGGTAGACCTGGGCGCCTACTCCAGCCGCGTGACGTTCATGGTCGGCAACGCGACCATCGATGCCTGCCGCAAGTTGCGCGGTCAAATCGTCCAGGCGCTGGCCGAGAAATGGCAAGTCGCCAAGGAGCGCATCCGCTTGATCGCCGGCCAGGCCTTGGATCTGGAAGACGCAGCGCGCGCGATTTCGATCGCCGAAGCGTTCCAGATCGCGGAAGCGCGCTTCGACACGCTGGGCTCGACGGGCTCCTACAACACCCCCACCTTGGGCGGCGACTACCGCGGCGGCACGATCGGCGCGGCGCCGGCCTATTCGTTCACGGCCCACATCGTCGAAGTAGATGTCGACGTGGAAACGGGCCAATTGACGTGCGAGAACGTGTGGATCGCCCACGACTGCGGCCGTGCGCTCAACCCGATGATCGTCGCCGGCCAAATGGAAGGTTCGGTGTACATGGGCCTGGCCGAAGCGCTGCTGGAAGAGCACACGCTCAATCGCTTCGGGCTGCACGCGGGCCCGAATTTGCTCGACTACAAGCTGCCGACCTCGGTCGACACGCCAGAGCTGTATGCGCGCATCGTCGAGAGCATCGATCCGGAGGGCCCCTACGGCGCCAAGGAAGCCGGCGAAGGCCCGCTGCACCCGGCCTTGCCGGCGCTGTCCAATGCCGTGTTCGACGCGGTCGGAGTGCGCCTGCGGCGCCTGCCGTTCACCCCCGCGCGCGTGCTGAGCGAGCTGCGCGCCGCCGGTGTCGATGCCAAGCGCCATGCGCAAGCGGGGCTTCCCGCTCGTGCCGAGAAGGGAGCGCGCTGATGCTGCGCCTGCCCGCCTTCGCACTCGAGCGCCCGCGCACCCTGCGCGCAGCACTGGAGTTGCTGGCCGAAAACGGCCAGAGCGCCATGGTCGTCGCCGGGGGCACCGACCTCTTGCCCAATCTCAAGCACGAGCTGTTCGATCCCAAGCTGCTGGTCTCCTTGGCCGAGATCGACGAGCTGCGCGGCCTATGCGCAAGCGCGGAGGGCGGCCTGGAAATTGGAGCCATGACCCCGCTGGCGGACGTCGCGACAAGCGAACTCGCGCGCACGCGCGCCCCGGCACTGGCCCAGGCCTGCGGTTTGGTCGCAGGTCCGCAGCTACGCACGATGGGCACCTTGGGCGGCAACGTGCTCCTGGACACGCGCTGCCAGTGGTACAACCAGACTTACTTTTGGCGCTCCGCGCTGGGCTTTTGCTTGAAGAAGGACGGCAGCGCGTGCCACGTGGTCGCAGGCGGCAAGAAATGTGTCGCCGCCGCCTCGAACGATTCCGCGCCGGCGCTGATGAGTCTTGGAGCCGTGCTGCATTTCGAGAGCGCCAGCGGCGCGCGTGAAGTTGCCATCGACGAGTTCTTCACCGGCGACGGCATCCAAAACAAGAAAATCGCGCCCGGCGAAATCTTGACCTGTGTGCGCATCCCGCCCATGCCGGCGGGCCACCGCGGCGCCTACGGCAAGCTGCGCGACCGCGGCTCGATCGATTTTCCGCTGCTGGGCGTAGCCGTGAGGTTGGATTGCAGCTCCAAGGACGTGGTCGAAAACGCCGACCTGGTGCTCACCGCCCTGGCCGCGCAACCCAAACGCGTCAAACGCGCGAGCGAAACTCTCGCTGGCACGAAGCTAGGCACGCCGGCCTTCGACGAAGCCGCAGAAAAAGTAGCCGAACTCGCCTACCAGCAGTGCCGACCGCTAGCCAACATCCCCGGCGACGCCAACTGGCGCCACGAGATGGTGCCCGTATGGGTGCGCCGCACGCTAGCGGCCGCGGCGACGGAACCTAACGTGACGACCTGAAGCTGAGCCTAAGGGCAAATTGCCCGACAACGATCCATGAACGCCAAACTGCCGCTCGTCGCTATCGCTGCAGTCGGGATCGCCTTGTGGTTGTGGCGCCCGTGGGCGGTGGACCAGCCTGCGTCGCCTGGCACAACGCCCGAAGTGAGCGCGGTCGAGCCCGTTCGAGCTGAGGTCGATACCCCAGCTGCCAGCGCGCCGGACGAGCGGGTCGCCGCGTCACAGGCCGCGGAACCTGAGGCTTCCCTGGATAGTCGCCAATGCACCATCGTCGGTCGCATCGTGCTGCCGGGCGGAGCAGGAGCCTCCGGCGGACGCTTTCGGCTCGACGGTCCTTGGAACACCGGCCCACAACCGCAGGCGATTGCCAATGAGAACGGCGAGTTCGCGCTGGGCGTGCAGCTCCAGGGCAAGGGCTACTTGCCATTCAGCATCGCACTGGCGGATGCCCCAGGCTGGGCCGTGCGCGAACAGGAGCTGCCCCACGACATCGAGAAGCGAATCGTTGCAGGCAAGTTGGATCTGGGCACGTTCGAACTCGAGTCGGGTATCGCTATTCGCGGTCAAGTGCTCGAGGCCAGCGGGATCCCTTTGACCAGCCGCTGCCTGTTGCGGAGCTGGGACGCAACCAACCTACGCAGTTCGCCGTCCTTGTCCTTCAGCCGCACGATTGGCTTTGCCGACGTGGGCGGTCGCATGCATGTCGAGGAGCTGGTTGCGGCGCCACCGGGGGGCGTGGCCATGCTCATGGCGATTGGCAGTACGGGCATCGGCTGGACCGAGCTGGCCATCAGCAAAGGCCGAACGCAACTCGATCCCGTGACGATCCAACTGCTGCCCGGCGGCGCGGTCGAAGTGCTGGTGGTCGACCAGGATGGTCAGCCGCTCGAGGGAGTGGATGTGCATGCGACCCCGCACCTGCACCCGATTGGCCTATCTCCGATGTGGGACGAAGGATATGAAGATCGCCCACCGAATCTGCCGGAAGTCGCTGCACTGCTGCTGCGCCGCACGAACGCGGCCGGTAGGGCCCGATTCGATCACTTGCCGCGGCGCAACCATCCACAGATCCAAGAAGCCAACCGGAACCAGCAGATCAAGCCGGCTGCATTGCTTGGCGCCCATCTCGCGGGCTACTTGCCAGCCCGTGCGAGCATCGATCCGGGCCAGGACGCGGTAGCGGCCGTGACCATGACTCTGCGCCGACGCCCGCGACTCACTATCAGCGGCGTCGTCACGACTCCAAACCACGAACCCGTTGCGGGTCTCAAAGTGACCGATGGGCTTGGGGGCGCGTCGACGACGGACGAGCTGGGCAAGTACGCGCTGGCGGAGCGCGAGTTCGACGCCAGCTCTGCATTCCTATCCGTAATTGGCGAGGAAGTGCCGCTTGTGCAAGCGGAAGTCGCCCTGCCCGCCGGTCAGGACCATGTCGAGCACAACTTCGTCGTCGAACGACGGGCGCCGGTGCGCGGCCAGGTCGTCGACCAGGATGGACAGCCAGTTCCCGGAACACGGATACACCTCGGCGTGCCACGCAAAGGCTACTTTGACAGTGTGCCGGATGTTACGGGAGACGACGGGCGGTTCGAGTTTCCGAACGCGCTGCCCAGCCACACCGATCTTTGGGTCGAGCCGCCGGCGCCCGCTACGGCCTGGCTTGTCCACCCGAATCGACCGATTCTGAGCCGCGAGAACGAAATCATCACTCTGCACCGAGAGACCTCGCCGCTTGTATCCCTCAAGATCGAAATCATCGATGGCCGCTCGAATGCTCCAGTTTCGGCCACGGCCGCAAGGATCTTGCCCAGCGGAGACCTGCGCACCCACTCCTGGCGCCCAGTGGAGGTCGAGCGCCTCCATGGGGCGATCACGGCCCGCGCCCTGTTGCCAGGCGACTACGTACTTTGGGTTGAAGCCGGCGACGAGCTGAGCGCGGAGCGTCGACTCGCGATCGCAGCGTGGCCCGAATCGCAAACCGAGACTTTGGCGCTGTGGCCTCCTACCACCGTCACGGGAACTGTCGACATGTCCGATCTGCCAGCAGACTTACAGGAAAGCTACCGCGACAAGACGGTGCTGGGAACGCTCGACGCGCAGCACGAACGCAGCTATGCGGTGGACGAACGGGGCGAGCGGCTCAAACTGACGCCCAACACAATCTTGGTGCGGCTTGGCACGGCACCGGCGTTTCGACTGGAAAACGTCACGCCAAACGTTTCACGGCGGCTGATCATTCATAACGACGAACTCTTCGGCGAAGTGTGGTTCGTCGCCAAGCCGGACGCGGTCACGGACGTAGCCTTGCGGGTCACGACTCGGGGACGAGTGCACTTCCAGCGAACGGGAGGATGGCCGGCGGGCATCGTTCACTGGGATCGTCACGACGGTTCCGGGTGGCGCACCGCCTCTCGGCGGCACGATCCGAAGTACCCTGGCGTCGAGGTCTTGGACGCACCACCGGGCCCCTTGCGCTGGCGCGTGCGGATGCAGACGCTAGCCGACAGGCAGGTCATCGAGCACAGTGGCGAAACAACCGTCGTAGCAGGCGGTGTGACGGAAGTCTGGGTCGAGTGAAGCGCTTTCGACGCGCGGCACACGGCGACGAACCGCGGCCCAGCGGGCCCTAGGTATTCGCTAACACGAACGCCATTTCATCCGCCGCGGCTTCGATCTGTTTGGAGGTGGGCTTGCCGGCGCCGTGTCCGGCGCGGGTCTCGATGCGGATCAGCGTGGGCGCCTCGCCCGCTTGCGCGTGTTGCAGCGCGGCGGCGAATTTGAAGGAGTGCAGCGGCACCACGCGGTCGTCGTGGTCGCCGGTGGTCACCAGGGTTGCGGGGTAGCGCGTACCCGCCTGCAAGTTGTGGTACGGCGAATACTTGCGCAGCACTTCGAACATGGCCGGGTCATCCGGCGAACCGTAGTCGCTGGTCCAGGCCCAACCGATGGTGAACTTGTGGTAGCGCAGCATGTCCAGCACGCCCACGTCCGGAACCACCGCTCCGAACAGCTCCGGGCGCTGCAGCATGCACGCCGCCACGAGCAGCCCACCGTTGGAGCCGCCCTTGATCGATAGTTTCTTCTCGCTGGTGTAGCCCTCGCGGATCAGGAACTCCGCGGCGGCCACGAAATCGTCGAACACGTTTTGCTTCTTGTCCAACGTTCCGGCGCGGTGCCACTCCTCGCCGAATTCGCCGCCGCCGCGCAAATTGGCTTGGGCGAAAATGCCACCCTGCTCCATCCACACCAGGCGCGAGGGCTGGAACGAGGGCGTGAGCGAAACGCCGAATCCACCGTAGCCGTACAGCAGCGTGCGCTGGGGCTGGCGTTTGTTCTTGGATTGGAAGCGCTTGTCGTAGGTCAAGAAAATCGGAACGCGCGTGCCGTCCTTGGAGGGCGCGAAGACCTGCACGGTCTCGAAGCGTTGCGGGTCGAATGCCAATCGCGGCCGGAAAACGAGTTCGGACTTCTTGCTGGACAGCGCATAGCGCCACACCTCGCCCGGCGTGGCAAAGCTCGTCAGCGTGTAATACAGGGCGGTATCGCCCTGCCGACCCTGGAAGCCGTCCGCGCTGCAGACCCCGGGCAGCGGCACCTCGCCCAGCGGCTCGCCTTGGGCGGAATAGCTGCGCACGCGCGAACTGGCGTTGGCGAGCAGGCTCACAAAGAACTGGTCGCCCACGAAGTCGACGCTTTCGATGGCTTCTTCCCCTTGTGCGATGAGCGTGCGCCAGGCCGAGCGTTCGGGACTAGCGGCCTCGATTTCGACCACGCGGCCGAGCGGCGCGTTCAGGTCCGTGAACACGAAAAGCCTGGATCCCACGCTGCCGACGACCTGGTACGAGGCGTCCGCGTCGGCGATCAACTCGACCATGTGCAGCTCTTGGGCAGCCGAAGTGCCCGCGCGGGGGAACACACCGCCGGGAAGCTCC